>NZ_AJML01000001.1:0-48805 GCF_000259525.1 Streptococcus sp. SK140
ATGATTGTTAGCTGTGTGGGAGTGAGCTTTGCTTATAATCTTTTTGCAGGTTTGCTACGCTCTGTTGGCGATAGTCTTGCTGCGCTTGGTTTTCTTATTTTCTCAGCCATCGTTAATGTCATTCTGGATTTGTATTTTATTACACAATTGCAGTTAGGTGTTCAATCTGCTGGTCTTGCAACCATTATATCTCAGGGTTTGTCAGCTATCCTTTGTTATCTCTATATCCGAAAGAGTGTTCCAGAGCTCCTTCCTAGGTTGAAGGATTTCAAATGGAATAAGGCCCTCTATGTCGATCTCTTAGAGCAGGGGCTAGCCATGGGGCTGATGGGTTCAATCGTCTCTGTCGGAAGTGTTATTTTGCAATCCTCTGTCAATAGTTTTGGAGCAGTCATTATCAGTGCTCAGACAGCAGCACGCCGAATCATGGCCTTTGCCTTATTGCCAATGACGGCAATTTCTGCCTCTATGACCACTTTTATCTCTCAAAACTTTGGTGCAAAACGTCCAGATCGCATTGTCCACGGTCTTCGACTAGGGAGTTATATCAGTATGGCTTGGGCAAGCTTTGCTTGTGTATTCCTATTTTTTGCAAGCCCTAGCCTAGTTTCTTTCCTGGCAAGTTCGACAGACGGTTACTTGATTGAAAATGGGGCTTTGTACCTACGCATCAGTTCTGTATTCTATCCGTTTTTGAGTCTTTTATTGATCTATAGAAATAGCTTGCAGGGTCTCGGTCAAAAATTCTTGCCACTTGTATCAAGCTTTATCGAGTTTTTTGGTAAAATTATTTTCGTGGCTTGGATTATTCCTTGGACAGGTTATACAGGTGTGATTCTATGTGAGCCCCTTCTCTGGCTAGTTATGACTGCCCAACTTTACTTCTCACTTTCCAAACATCCATGGATCAAAGAAGGCAAAAAACTCTTGGCTACTGGCGGGAAATCCTAGCTTAATTTACAAAAGAAAAATCCATTTCCTCTAGTGAAAATCGGATAGACTTGTGTTATAATAAGAAAGATTAAAATGTGAAAAAAGGAGATTCCTAATGGGACGTAAATGGGCCAATATCGTAGCTAAGAAAACGGCTAAAGATGGAGCTAACTCTAAAGTATATGCAAAATTTGGTGTAGAAATCTATGTAGCAGCTAAAAAAGGTGAGCCAGATCCAGAACTAAACACTGCTTTGAAATTCGTTATCGATCGTGCCAAACAAGCGCAAGTACCAAAACACGTTATTGATAAAGCAATCGATAAAGCAAAAGGAAACACAGACGAAACCTTTACAGAAGGACGTTACGAAGGATTCGGACCAAATGGTTCTATGTTGATCGTTGATACCTTGACTTCAAACGTTAACCGTACAGCTGCCAATGTGCGTGCTGCCTTTGGTAAAAACGGTGGGAACATGGGAGCTTCAGGTTCTGTATCTTACCTCTTTGACAACAAAGGTGTTATCGTTTTTGCAGGTGATGATGCTGATGCTATCTTTGAACTCTTGCTTGAAGCAGATGTCGATGTAGACGATGTAGAAGCAGAAGAAGGAACAATCACTGTTTACACAGCTCCAACTGATCTTCACAAGGCTATCGTTGCTTTGCGTGAATCTGGTATTGAAGAATTCCAAGTAACTGAATTGGAAATGATTCCTCAATCAGAAGTTGAGTTGTCAGGTGAAGATTTGGAAACATTTGAAAAACTCTACGGAGTCCTTGAAGACGACGAAGACGTACAAAAAATCTACACAAACGTAGACGGATTCTAAGAATAAAAATAACCCCTTTGAAAATTCAATATTTTCAAGGGGTTTGTTTATCCTGTGATGACAAAAGGGCAGGAAAGAGACGAAAATCTCTTTTGCTCAAAACGTTATTAGTAATCTATGATTGTCCATAATCCAATGGATTGTGGAAATATCGTGGTGTTGGGATTTAGAAATCGAGACTTGGTCTATCGATTGCTATTCCCAGTACCTTTTTAGTTATGTTAAACTTTCACTCCAGAATCAGATTGTTCTTTTCGGTCCAGTCCGACAGCAAATTTACGGATTAGAAGAAACTGGCCATTTTCCTGCTTAACAAACGTGAGCACAACTGTCTTAGGGTCTGAACTGATGGAGAGATAGGTGATTCTTTTTATTTCATAGTCTCCCATAACTGAATCTGTTTCTGAATCTGGGATTCCGTGTTTTCTGATAATATCTTTGTAGTTGCTGCCACCTTTCCCACTATCAGAAGTGTCCCCTTCTACCAAGGCATCAAACTGTTCCTGGCTCCAAGTGAAGTATTCAGTATCCTCCTCGTCATCTTCCTCGCCTATACTACTATCAGGAAGTTCACCATAATCCTCAGCATCAGTTGAAGAAGTGATGTTTCTATAGGGGTGACTAAAGGTTCTGGCGAAATCAGTAAAGATATTAGTAGATAGAACTTGAGTTATTAAAACAAGGACAATGGAAATAAGACCTAAGGTTGTCCCGATGATAGCCAATGTTTTACGGTTTCTGAGATTGATGGCAATGCCAAAAACTCCTAAAATCAAAGTGGCAATGGCAAGGAAAAATGATAGGATGTTGACGATAGGTATCCAAGAACCAAGAAGCGCCAGGGCTCCAAAGATGATGGCAAGGATTCCTAAGAGTTTCTGTTCTTTTTGTTTCATGTGTGAATTTCTCATTTCTAGTAAACTGGATTCGTATCTTTGTGAGATAGTGTTTATTATAGATAAAATACTACCTAATGTCAATTTCTGCTTAGATAGTTCTCTAGGAAACTTTTTTCTTGACATTCTATTTGAAAATGATAAAATAGTTCTCATGAAAACTTAATTGTTCGCAAGAGAACTATTTTTATTTGGAAGGGAGAAAGCATGGATAAACCGATGTTGGTCTTTAAACGTTTTGGTCATCAGGTTCACCTCATGGTGCAAAAGGAAGCCAAGCGTTGTGGAATTGAATTTATGGGTGGACCGCAAGGGCAGGTCCTCCGTTTTTTAGATCGTCGTGAGCAGGATCAAGAATTGACACTTATCAAGGATATTGAACAAGAACTCAATGTCACCAAGTCAGTTGCTAGTAATTTAGTCAAGCGAATGGTGCAAAATGGTTTGGTAGAGTTGGAGGCGAGTCCAAGTGATAAACGGGCAAAATTTGTTCATTTGACTGAAAAATCTCGCTCTCAAATGAAGCAGGTCAAGTCTTTCTTTGATCGAATTGACCGCAGTTTACTCGATGGAGTATCTGAGGAAAAACTAGCTATTTTTGAGGAAGTCATGGGTCAACTACAAGCCAATGTAGAAAAAATAGGAGGGGAAGATGAAGAAACTCGCTAAGCGTATTACAGGAAAAGAGTGGGGTATGATCATAGTGACTGTTCTCTTTACCTGTTTCTCGGTCTATCTAGAGTTAGAAGTACCGACTTACATTTCAGAAATTACTGCATTGATAGGAACGCCAGGGACACAGTTGGATGCACTTTGGTCACCAGCTATTAAGATGATGGGTTTGTCGCTTTTGGCTTTTCTCTCATCCGTTACTGTTGGATTTTTTGCCGCTCGCGTTGCAGCGTCTTACACAACTCATTTACGAAGCGATATTTTTAATCGTGTTCTGGATTTCTCGCAAACAGAGATTAAACGTTTTTCAATCCCCAGTCTTTTGACTCGGACGACCAATGATATTACCCAGGTACAGATGCTCTTTACCATGGGCTTGCAAGTGGTCACTCGTGGGCCAATTATGGCTATCTGGGCCATCGGTAAAATCCTTGGCAAGTCTGAATACTGGATTTGGGCAGTAGTAGTGGCGGTTATCGTCAATGTTCTGATGACAACTGTTCTCATGACTCTAGCCTTTCCTAAACAATCTGTCATTCAAAAATTGACAGATAAACTCAATAGTATCACTCGTGAAAGCTTGACAGGGATTCGAGTGGTGCGTGCTTATAATGCCGAGGATTATCAAGATAAGAAATTCGAAGAAGCTAATGAAGAAGTCACGCGACTCAATCTCTTTGTTAGTCGCTTAATGGCCATTATGAACCCAATTATGCAGGCGATTTCTAGTGGCTTGATCCTTGCCATTTACTGGATTGGTGCCTATCTTATCAACGATGCTAGCCTGACAGAACGTCTGCCACTCTTTAGTGATATGGTGGTCTTCATGTCTTATGCCATGCAGGTCGTGATGGGCTTCTTGCTCATGGGTGCCCTCTTTATCGTCCTTCCTCGTACCTTGGTTTCTGCAGGACGTATCAATCAAGTGCTGGACTTGCATTCTTCTATTGAAAATCCTAGTCATCCACAGAATGCAGATTCTTCTGTTCAAGGTCAAGTGGAATATCGTGACGTAACCTTCCGTTATTCAAAAAATTCAGAAGCAGTTGTAGAACATGTCAGCTTCAAGGCAGAAGCAGGACAAACCATTGCCTTTATCGGTTCAACTGGTTCTGGTAAATCTACGCTTGTGAATCTCTTGCCTCGTTTTTATGACGTTTCAGATGGAGAAATCCTAGTAGATGGTGTCAATGTGAAAGATTACGACTTGGAAGTTTTGCGTAATAAAGTCGGTTATATCCCTCAAAAAGCTGTTCTCTTCTCAGGAGATGTCAAGGGCAATCTCGACTTTGGTAAGAGTCAAGAAACGCCACTAAGTGAGACTGCCATGTGGCAAGCTTTGGAATTGGCTCAATCTAAGAATTTTATCGAGGATAAGGAAGCAGGTCTAGACTCCGAAGTGGCCCAAGGCGGTACCAACTTCTCAGGAGGACAAAGACAACGTTTGGCCATTGCACGCGCCTTGGCTCGTAAGCCAGAAATTCTCATTTTTGACGATTCATTCTCAGCCTTGGACTATAAGACAGACCGTATCTTACGCCAAGTATTAGCTGAAAAGACACAATCCATGACCAAGTTGATCGTTGCCCAACGTATCTCAACTATCATGGATGCTGACTTGATTTTGGTCTTGGATCAGGGTAAAGTCGTGGGACAAGGCACTCACAAGGAACTTCTTGCAACTAACGAAGTTTATCAAGAAATTGCCTATTCACAACTATCGAAGGAGGAATTGGAACATGGAAAATAAGAAAATGTCCTTATGGAAACAATATAAACCTTTTCTAGCAGGTCTCCAACTTCCCCTACTAGTAGCTGTTGTAGCAGCTATATGTTCAAGCATCATTACGGTGTATGGTCCAACCAAGATTAAGGAAATCACCAACTTAATTTCAGATGGTTTGGCTACAGAAATCGACTTGGTAGCTGTGTCAAGTATCGCTAGCTTTTTGGTCATCCTATATGTGATTGGTATTATCCTAAACTATACGCAAGCCTATATTTTTTCAACGAGTATCCAACATTTTTCAAAACGTTTGCGAACAGCTATTGCTGAAAAAATCAATTGCTTGCCTTTAGGATATTTTGACCGTCATTCTCAAGGGGACACCCTTTCTCGTGTCACCAATGACGTTGATACAGCAGCACAGTCCCTCAATCAAAGTTTGGGGACCGTTATCTCAGCTAGTTTCTTGCTGATTGCTGTTTTGATTACCATGTTTGGGATGAACTGGATTTTGGCATTGGTGACCGTTGTTTCAACCCTTGTAGGTTTTGCTGCGGTTTCAGTGATTATGGCTAAGTCACAAGGTTATTTTAAAGCCCAACAAAATAATTTAGCAGCTGTAAACGGCTATGTGGAAGAAATGTACTCTGGTCACAATGTGGTGACCAGCTATAATGCTGTGGATACCACTAAAGAAAAATTCGCAGGCTTGAACCAGAATCTACATGATAGTATCTGGAAATCTCAGTTTATTTCAGGGATCATGATGCCCGCTATGTTCTTTGTCGGAAACTTTAGCTATGTTTTGGTTGTTATCGTCGGTGCTGCCTTGGCTCTTGAAGGCCATATCAGTATTGGGATTATCGTAGCCTTCATGGTTTATGTTCGTACCTTCTCACAACCCTTATCACAGATTGCCCAAGGGATTACCAGTTTACAACAGGCTAGTGCAGCTATGACACGTGTCTTTGAGTTTCTAGGAGAAGCTGAGATGGAAGACGAGTCTCATAAGGAAAGACAATTAACCGACATGAAGGGTCAAGTGGTCTTTGACAGAGTTGCCTTTGGCTATACTCCTGAAAAAACGATCATTCACGACTTTTCAGCGACAGCTCATGCAGGTCAAAAGGTTGCTATTGTTGGACCAACCGGAGCTGGGAAGACGACTATTGTTAATCTTTTGATGAAATTTTATGAGATTGATAAAGGAAGCATTCGCATTGATGGTGTGGATACCAAGAAGATGAAACGTTCAGAAGTGCACGATGCCTTTTCAATGGTCTTACAGGATACTTGGCTCTTTGAAGGAACCATTCGTGATAATCTCATCTACAACCAAACAGGGATTAGTGATGAACGAATGATTGAAGCAGCAAAAGCAGTAGGAATCCACCACTTTATCACAACTTTACCAGATGGATACGATACCGTCTTGGATGATACAGTGACCTTGTCCGTCGGACAGAAACAGCTCTTGACCATCGCTCGTGCCCTTCTCAAAGATTCTCCACTTTTGATTCTGGACGAAGCGACATCTTCAGTCGATACACGTACAGAGGAGTTGATTCAGAAAGCCATGGACCGTTTGATGGAAGGACGCACATCCTTTGTCATTGCCCATCGCTTGTCAACTATTCGTAATGCCGACTTGATTTTGGTTATGAAGGATGGAAATATCATCGAGCAAGGCAATCATGAGGAGCTTATGGCTCAGGGTGGTTTCTATGCCGACCTCTACAATAGTCAATTTACAGAAGATGAAGTAGAAGAATAAAACCAAAGAAGGCTTGACGGCCTTCTTTTTCTTCTTTATACTGGTATAATAGAAAGAGGAAAGTATGAGTCAGAAATTATACAATATGAAATTTTCTGCGATCTATCCAGCCTTGATTGCAAAGGTTGAGCGAAAGGGTGGAAGGGCAGAGTCCGTTCACCAAGTGACCAGTTGGCTGACAGGTTATGAAGTGAGTGCCATCCTTGCTTGTCTGAATAGGGACCTTACCTACGGAGATTTTTTTCGACAGGCACCGTCTTATGCACCTGAACGGATTGCGATAACAGGGAAGGTTTGTGGGATTCGTATTGAGGAAATTGACGATCCTCTGATGCAGGAAATCCGTCGTCTGGACAAATTAGTGGACTGGCTTGCCAAGGGAAAAACAGCCCAGTAGGTCCTAGAAAAGTATGAGAAATAGACATGAAAAACTATCAAGAGTGGTACGATAAGAGGAAATCAAGTCTCCTTCGTCATCCACAGCTATTACAATTGATGCGAGTTTTTAATCGCACGATGACAGTTCTGATGCCCTTAGCCTACTTGACTTTGCTGGGGACAAGTCTTATAACCAAGGGCTTGGGGAACGACTTTTACGCTTATATCTTAGTGCCAGCATTGGGTTTTGTTCTATTGACGCTGGTGCGTAAGTGGATTAATCAACCGCGTCCCTATGAAACTTGGGGAATTGTCCCACTATTAGACAAGGACAGTTCTGGCAATTCAATGCCTAGTCGCCACGTCTTTTCAGCAACCATTATTTCCATGGCTTGTGTGCATGCAAATCTGCCTGCAGGGTTGATTTTATTGGTCTTATCAGCTTTTCTCGGTCTTGTGCGGGTCTTAGGAGGCGTTCATTATCCCAAGGATGTTCTGGTTGGCTATGCCTGTGGGCTCATCTGGGGAATTCTTTTCTTTATTTTGTGAAATGCAAAGCAAGTGGGCCTGGCCTCGTAACCACTTACGGGTCAAAAGTGACCACTTGCTTTTTTGCCCTTGTAAAGTCCTCTGGCCTTTGGTATAGTAGATGCAGAAAGGAGATAGGATGAAGTTACGAATCGAGATTGATAGTGAATTAACTGAGACAGAGATTGTCATCAAGGCTGCAGCCCTGACAGATGAAATAGCTGACTTGCAACGACTCTTGCAAGAAACCAAGGCTCCTAGGTTGATCTTTTACAAGGGGACGGGTGAGTACTACTTAGACTTGTCGGAAATTCTCTTTTTTGAGACAGAAGGTAGCAAGATTTACGCTCATACCCAGAAAGAAGCCTACGAGGTTCGACTCAAGCTTTATGAGTTGGAGTCCATTCTCCCCCGCTATTTCAGTCGGGTATCTAAGTCGACCATTGCCAATATCCGGCAGGTTTACTCGGTGGACAAGTCCTTCTCAGGTACAGGCACTATTTCCTTTTATCAGACCCACAAGGAGGTACACGTGTCACGACACTACCAATCCCTCCTAAAAGAAAATCTAAGAAACATGAGGTAAGAAGATGAAAAAGAAAGCATTTGGTATTGTATTGCTAGTATTGGCAGCTTTAGTATTGTTACAGGGAAATTTTGGTATTCCTTCACTTGAAGGGAAGATTTGGCCCTTGATCGGTATTGGATTTTTTGCCTATCAATCAGTTGAAGCTTTGTTGCGTCGCCACTTAACTTCAGCCTCTTTTACAGCCCTAGTAGCTTTGATGATAGCCAATCATTTTTATGACATTCTGCCGATTCCCAATCAGTCACTGTTCTGGGCGGGAGTTCTAATCGTTCTCGGAGTAAGTATGCTGACTCATACTAACAGAACTTGGAATGGGAAAAAATGGTGGTATGACGGTGAAAAGACTATTCTGACAGACAAGGAAGTCGCTTTTGGGGCGGGTACATTTTACAAGCAAGACCAAGAATTGGTAGAAGACGAGTTTGAAGTCGGATTTGGGAATGCCAAAATCTATTATGACAATGCAGAGATGTTAGGTGATTTTGCTACTCTGAATATCGAAGTCGGATTTGGGAATGCAGTTATCTACGTGCCTCAACACTGGAGAGTAGATCTAAAGGTAGAGACTTTTTGTGGAGCAGCCAAGGCAGATGCCCCTCTAGGACCAACCAGCAAAACTTTGATTATCCGTGGAGATGTAGCTTTTGGGAAACTAGGAGTTGTTTACGTTAAATAAAAAAATATTCCAATCCCCTTGCCAAAAAAGAGAAAGTGTGATAACATAGTACAGTATGTGGTGCTAGCACATCCGCTATATTAGATCTAATAGGAGGAAAACACAAATGGCTAAAGTATGTTACTTTACAGGTCGTAAGACTGTATCAGGAAACAACCGTTCACACGCGATGAACCAAACAAAACGTGCCGTAAAACCAAACCTTCAAAAAGTTACTGTACTTATCGATGGTAAACCTAAAAAAGTTTGGGCTTCAGCTCGTGCTTTGAAATCAGGTAAAGTAGAACGCGTTTAATAAAGAGTAAAAGGCCATCAGGTCTTTTTCTTTTGCTCTACGCTCAAAATCACTTGTAAAAGGCGCAAATATCCGCCGATACAGTATTCTGCTTTTACACTTGGCCTGAAATATGATAAAATAGAGTATCAACTAGTTGAGGTAGAAAAAATGACTGTAAAAATTAATACAAAAGATGGTCAAATCGAACTAACAGATGAAGTGATTGCTACCGTTGTAGGCGGTGCAGCAACTGAGATTTTTGGTGTGGTCGGTATGGCAAGTAAGAAAGCCCTCAAAGATAATTTCCAAGCCCTCCTTGGGAAGGAAAATTATTCTAAAGGTGTCGTTGTAAAAGCGGCCGAAGATGGTAGCATTGCAGTTGATGTATATACCGTGTTGAGCTACGGAACTAAGATTAGTGAAGTCTCAAAAAATATCCAAGAGCGTGTACGTTTTAGTTTGGAAAATCAACTTGGCATCACTGCTCAAACTGTGAATGTCTACATTCAAAATATCAAAGTTGTAGGAGAATAATCGTGTCAAATATTACTACAAGCTTATTTCAAGAAATGGTACAGGCTGCATCTACTCGTTTGAACAAGCAAGCCGAATATGTCAACTCATTGAACGTCTTCCCAGTTCCAGATGGAGATACAGGAACAAACATGGGAATGACTATCGAAAATGGTGCTAAAGAAGTAGCAGACAAACCAGCTTCAACTGTTGGTGAGGCTGCAAGCATCTTGGCCAAAGGTCTTTTGATGGGTGCGCGTGGGAACTCAGGAGTTATCACTTCACAGCTTTTCCGCGGATTTTCGCAAGCCATCAAGACAAAAGAAGAGTTAACAGGGAAAGACCTAGCTCTTGCCTTCCAATCTGGTGTTGAAGTAGCCTACAAAGCCGTTATGAAGCCAGTTGAAGGAACAATCTTGACCGTATCACGTGGTGCTGCCATCGGTGCTAAGAAAAAAGCCGAGCAGACAGATGATGCTATTGAGGTGATGCGTGCAGCCTTGGAAGGAGCTAAAACAGCTCTTGCGAAGACTCCAGATATGCTTCCAGTATTGAAGGAAGTTGGAGTTGTAGACTCAGGTGGTCAAGGTTTGGTCTTCATCTATGAAGGTTTCCTTTCAGCTCTTACTGGTGAATACAGCGCTTCTGAAGACTTTGTAGCGACTCCAGCCAACATGAGTGAGATGATTAATGCCGAACACCATAAGTCTGTAGCCGGACATGTGGCAACAGAAGACATCACCTTTGGTTACTGTACAGAGATCATGGTTGCCCTTAAGCAAGGCCCAACTTATGCTAAAGACTTTGACTACGAAGAATTCCGTAACTACTTGAACGAACTTGGGGACTCATTGCTTGTTGTCAATGACGATGAAATCGTTAAAGTTCACGTCCATACAGAAGATCCAGGTCTTGTTATGCAAGAAGGTCTCAAATATGGTAGCTTGGTTAAGGTTAAAGTCGATAACATGCGTAACCAACATGAAGCACAAGTGGAAAAAGAAGCTAAAGTCAGCAAACCAGCTGAAGAAAAAGAATATGCTCTTATCGCAGTAGTAGCTGGACAAGGCTTGGCAGACATCTTCCGTGCTCAAGGTGTGGACTATGTCATCGAAGGTGGACAAACCATGAACCCTTCGACAGAAGACTTTATCAAGGCTGTTGAGCAAGTCAATGCTCGTAACATTATCTTCTTGCCAAACAACAAAAATATCTTTATGGCAGCTCAATCTGCAGCTGAAGTCTTAGAACAACCAGCTGTTGTGGTAGAAGCTCGTACAATCCCTCAAGGATTGACTAGTCTTCTTGCCTTCGATCCAAGCAAGTCTATCGAAGAAAATAAAGAACGCATGACTGCAGCTCTTGGTGATGTGGTCAGTGGTAGTGTAACAACAGCCGTTCGTGACACGACTATCGATGGTTTGGAAATTCATGAAAATGATAATCTTGGTATGGTTAATGGTAAGATCCTCGTATCAAACCCTGATATGCACCAAACTCTGACTGAAACTTTGAAACATATGTTGGATGAAGACAGTGAAATCGTAACCTTCTATATCGGTGAAGATGGAAGTGAAGAATTGGCTAACCAAATCGCCCAAGAAATCACAGAAGAATTCGAAGATGTTGAAGTAGAAATTCACCAAGGTCAACAACCAGTTTACCCATATCTTTTCAGTGTGGAATAAGAATTAAATAGAAAACGAAAGAGGTCGGGAAAAGATTCCCGATCTTTTTTGGTTTACAATGATTTTTTGAGCTGATATCTGACTGGTGCTAGCACATCGATCCAATCTAGTAATTTTTATTCCATCATTTTTTTATGACATTTGTCATATCTCCTCATGACAGAAGCTTCTAGTGACACTAGCTTCAAAGAATTATAATAGATGTATCAAATGGAGGAAGAAAAAATGAAACATAAAGTAATTATCGCAATGAGTTTAGTAGCAGCAGGAGTCATGACTTATCTCATGTTCTCAGGATTGGACGAAGGTTTCTATCATTTCCCTTGGGAGTTATTTGCAGGATTTGGCATGATGTCTTGGTTGATCCGAGAAGGTTTGAAATTGGTCTCAGATGTGAAAAAGGAGTTTGAAAAATGAAAAAAGCGATTCTCTATCTCTTTATTGCACTATCACTAGTGGTATGGTTGGTCGAAATGTTTACAGGGTGGTTTGATCAAGCCTTCCTTCACCAAGTCATTCGCGGTGCCTGGGGTCTAGGATTTATGATTTTTATCGCCTTTCCGATGGGAAAGGAGTGGCTGAAAGGAGAGTATCATGAACATGATTAAGGTAGAAAGCCTAAATAAAAGCATCAAGGGCAAGGCTATATTGAAGGATATTTCCTTTGAGGTAGCTGAAGGTGAATGCGTCGCCTTGATTGGACCAAATGGCGCCGGTAAGACAACACTCTTGGACTGTTTGCTTGGAGATAAACTGGTCACCAGCGGTCAAGTATCCATCCAAGGCTTGCCAGTGACGAGTTCTCAGTTAGACTATATTAGAGGCTACCTCCCTCAAGAAAATGTCATCGTTCAGAAATTAAAGGTCAAAGAGTTGATTGCTTTCTTTCAAAGCATTTACCCAAATCCCTTGAACAATCAGGAGATCGATCAACTATTGCAGTTTGACAAGCAACAAAAAGAACAATTGGCAGAAAAATTGTCAGGTGGACAAAAGCGTCTCTTTTCATTTGTCTTGACCTTGATTGGCCGACCAAAGCTTGTCTTTTTAGATGAGCCAACTGCGGCCATGGATACCTCAACCCGTCAACGTTTTTGGGAAATTGTTCAGGACCTAAAAGCGCAGGGAGTCACCATTCTCTATTCGTCTCATTATATTGAGGAAGTAGAGCATACAGCGGACCGAATCTTGGTCTTAAATAAGGGAGAGTTGATTCGTGATACGACACCTCTAGCCATGCGCAGTGAAGAGATTGAAAAGCACTTTATCCTACCTCTGGCTTATAAGGAAGTTGTTGAGCAGTCAAACTTGATTGAAAACTGGTCACAAAAACAAGATGCCCTGCAAGTAGTCACACGTGAAGCGGATGCTTTCTGGGCACTGTTAGTTCAGGCGGGATGTAGCATACAAGAAATCGAAGTTAATAACCGTAGTTTGCTAGATACAATCTTTGAAGAAACACAAAAGGGAGATGACTAAGATGAAACGATTGATCGCACTAAACAAGATAGAATTTCTATTGACCAAACGACAATTAGTCTATTATCTATTATCCGTAGGGATGCCGACGGCCTTCTATTTATTCTTTTCAGGCATGTACCAGGAAACACCAGGTGGACCGGCTAATTTTATGCGCGACTACCTCATCTCCATGACGGCCTTTTCCATGATGTCGACAGCTATCTTTTCATTCCCAGTTGTTTTACATACCGACAAGATCAACAACTGGCAGAAAATATTACGTCATAGCCCTGTAAATATGGTAGAATATTATCTATCAAAGATAACAAGTATGATGGTTGATTATTTGGTTTCAATTCTGGTTGTTTTCTCAGTTGGGCACTTGGTCAGAGGTGTGGATATGCCTTTAGGAAGCTGGATTGGGGCTGCGCTCTTGCTGATAGTAGGAAGTGTAGCTTTTGTAGCTCTTGGCTTGACCTTGACTCTCTTACCTTCTAGTCAGTTGATGTCTGTTGTGGGCAATCTTCTTTACTTTGGCTTGGCTGTGTTAGGCGGACTCTGGATGCCTGTCTCTTTATTTCCAGATTGGATGCAAGCAATCGGGAAGCGTCTACCAAGCTATCAGTTGATGGAATTGCTCAAGACCTTCTTAAATGAGGGTGGCATCAATCTATCAGCCACAATTTATCTACTTGTTTTTTCAGCAGTTTTATTTGGTTTGACTATTTACCTTCAAGGTCATAAGGAGAATGCTTAATGCTTGAAAGACTGAAAAGCATAGACTATATGTATTGGGCCAGTTTGATTTTTATGTTTTTTTCCATCATTCCTGTAGTGACTGGGGAGCTTCCTGTCTGGCATTTATTGATTGATATTCTATTTGTAGTGGCATATTTGGGTGTTTTAATAACTAAGAACCAGCGCCTTTCTTGGCTTTTCTGGGGCATCATGCTGGTCTATGTAGCTGGGTATACTGCCTTTGTTGCTGCGAATTATATCTGGTTTTTCTTTTTCCTTTCCAATCTCTTAATTTATCATTTTGGTGTACGTAGTTTAAAGTCTTTACATGTCTGGACTTTTCTCCTTACTCAAGTCCTTGTTGTAGGTCAACTTTTGATTATTCAGAGAATCGAAGTTGAATTTCTAGTCTATCTGCTTGGAATTCTTACTTTTGTGGATTTGATGACTTTTGGTTTGGTTCGGATTCGGATTGTCGAGGATTTGAAAGAAGCTCAGGCCAAGCAAAATGCTCAGATAAATTTATTGCTTGCTGAAAATGAACGCAGTCGTATCGGTCAGGACTTGCATGATAGTCTGGGGCATACCTTTGCTATGCTGAGTGTCAAGACAGATTTAGCCTTGCAGTTATTTCAGATGCAGGCCTATCCACAGGTGGAGAAGGAATTAAAAGAAATTCACCAGATCAGCAAAGATTCCATGAATGAAGTGCGAACCATTGTGGAAAATCTGAAATCACGGACTTTAGCATCAGAGCTTGAGACTGTCAAAAAGATGCTGGAGATTGCTGGGATTGAAGTCCAGGTTGACAATCAATTGGACAAGGCTAGCCTGACCCAGGATGTGGAGTCGACGGCTGCTATGATTTTGTTAGAACTGGCGACTAATATGATCAAACATGCCAGCGCTGAAAAAGCCTATCTAAAACTGGAACGTACAGATCAGGAATTGGTCCTGACAGTTAGAGATGACGGGAAAGGTTTTGCAACTGTAAAAGGAAATGAACTTCATACAGTCCGAGATCGTGCAGCAGCCTTCTCAGGTCAAGTAGAGTTGGTCAGTTTGAAACATCCAACAGAGGTGCGCGTGCATCTGCCTTATAAGGAGAGAAAGTAGATGAAAGTATTAGTCGCAGAAGATCAAAGTATGCTTAGAGACGCCATGTGTCAGCTCTTAAGCTTTCAACCAGATGTGGAGACCGTCTTGCAGGCGAAAAATGGAGCCGAGGCTATCGAGGTTTTGGAGAAAGAAGCAGTAGATATTGCCATACTTGACGTCGAAATGCCAGTAAAGACAGGACTAGAAGCGCTCGAGTGGATCAAACAAGAAGTGCCTGAAACAAAGGTGGTTATCGTCACGACCTTTAAACGCCCAGGTTATTTTGAACGAGCTGTCAAAGCAGGAGTCGATGCCTATGTCTTGAAAGAGCGAAGCATCGCTGAGCTCATGCAAACCCTGCATACGGTGTTAGAGGGACGCAAGGAGTATTCTCCAGAGCTGATGGAAGTCATGATGACTCATCCCAATCCCTTGACCGAGCAGGAAGTCGCTGTTTTACATGGAGTAGCACAGGGGCTGTCCAACCAAGAAATTGCGGACAAGCTCTACCTCTCAAACGGCACCGTCCGTAATTACATGACCAACATCCTCTCCAAACTAGGTGCCAGCAACCGAACCGAAGCGGCCAAAACTGCCGAAGAAGAAGGCTGGTTGTGAGGGGAGAGAAGTAAGTAAAAATCTCTTAGAAATGAATCTAAGAGATTTTTTATATTTATTTCACGAGTTTCTTCATCTCATCAATACGTGCTACGGTCGCGTCGTATTTAGCTTGGTAGTCGGCTTGTTTGTCGCGTTCTTTTTGGACGACTTCTGGTTTGGCATTGGCTACGAAGCGTTCGTTAGAGAGCTTCTTACTTACCATATCCAGTTCTTTTTGCCATTTAGCGAGTTCCTTGTCGAGACGAGCGAGTTCTTCTTCGACATTGAGGAGGTCAGCGAGTGGCAAGTAGATTTCTGCTCCAGTGATGACGCTTGACATAGCGAGTTCAGGTGCAGGGATGTTTGATGCGATTTCCAAGTGCTCTGGATTTGTGAAGCGTTTGATGTAGTTGACATTACTGTTAAAGAAGGCTTCCAAATCGCTATCGCTTGTCTTAACAAGAATCGTGATTGGCTTACTTGGTGCAACGTTTACTTCCGCACGCGCATTACGAACAGCACGGATCAAGTCTTTGAGGCTTTCTACACCAGTGTGAGCAGCGAGGTCTTCAAAGGCTGGGTTAACAGTTGGGTATTCTGCTGTAACGATAGAGCCTTCTGAGATTTGCCCAAAGATTTCCTCTGTCACGAATGGCATGATTGGGTGAAGGAGACGAAGGATCTTGTCCAAAGTATAAAGGAGAACAGAACGTGTGATGACTTTCTCTTCTTCGTTATCGCTATAAAGGACTTCCTTGGTCAACTCAACGTACCAGTCCGCAAACTCGTCCCAGATGAAGTTGTAGAGGATGTGTCCAGCAACACCAAACTCAAACTTGTCAAAGTTAGCAGTTGCTTTGCCGATGGTTTCATTGAGGTTGTGGAGAATCCAGCGGTCTGTGACATTTCCAGCTTCCTTGTTAACAACTTTTTCCACATTAGCAGTTGCTTGTTCAAGGGTCAAACCTTCATTGTTCATGAGGATGTAGCGAGAGATGTTCCAGATCTTGTTAATGAAGTTCCATGAAGCATCCATTTTCTCGTAAGAGAAGCGGACGTCTTGCCCTGGTGCAGAACCGTTTGAAAGGAACCAACGGAGGGCATCGGCACCATATTTCTCGATAACATCCATTGGATCAATCCCGTTTCCGAGAGACTTAGACATCTTGCGTCCTTGCTCATCACGAATCAAACCGTGGATTAAGACATTTTGGAATGGCTGACGGCCAGTGAATTCCAATGACTGGAAGATCATACGAGACACCCAGAAGAAGATGATGTCGTAACCTGTTACCAAGGTTGAAGTTGGGAAGTAACGTTTGAAGTCTTCTGAGTCGACATCAGGCCAGCCCATGGTTGAGAATGGCCAAAGGGCAGAACTGAACCACGTATCCAAGACGTCTTCGTCTTGAGCCCATCCATCACCTTCTGGAGCTTCTTCGCCGACGTACATTTCACCCTCAGCATTGTACCAGGCAGGGATTTGGTGACCCCACCAGAGCTGACGTGAGATTACCCAGTCATGGACATTTTCCATCCATTGGAGGAAGGTATCGTTGAAACGAGGTGGGTAGAATTCTACCTTGTCTTCTGTGTCTTGGTTGGCAATAGCATTTTTAGCCAATTGGTCCATCTTAACGAACCATTGCGTAGATAAGCGTGGCTCAACCACTACACCTGTACGCTCTGAGTGACCAACACTGTGGACACGTTTTTCGATTTTAACGAGGGCACCGATTTCTTCCAACTTAGCAACGACTGCCTTACGAGCTTCAAAACGATCCATGCCTGCAAATTCAAAGGCCAAGTCATTCATGGTTCCGTCATCGTTCATAACATTGACTTGTGGCAAGTTGTGACGTTGACCAACCAAGAAGTCGTTTGGATCGTGAGCAGGAGTAATTTTTACGACACCTGTACCAAACTCAGGATCTGCGTGTTCGTCCCCAACGATTGGAATCAATTTATTAGCGATTGGAAGGATGACGTTTTTACCGATCAAGTCCTTGTAGCGTGGGTCTTCTGGATTGACCGCAACGGCAACGTCTCCAAACATAGTCTCAGGACGAGTTGTCGCAACCTCAAGGGCGCGTGAGCCATCTTCCAGCATGTAGTTCATGTGGTAGAAGGCACCTTCGACATCCTTGTGGATAACTTCGATATCCGAAAGGGCTGTACGAGCTGCTGGGTCCCAGTTGATGATAAACTCACCACGGTAGATCCAGCCTTTCTTGTAAAGGTCCACAAAGACCTTGCGAACCGCTTTTGACAAGCCTTCGTCAAGCGTGAAACGCTCGCGAGAGTAGTCTACAGAGAGCCCCATCTTGCCCCATTGTTCCTTGATAGTAGTCGCATATTCATCTTTCCATTCCCAGACTTTCTCGAGGAATTTCTCACGACCAAGGTCGTAACGGCTGATGCCCTCGCCACGCAAGCGCTCCTCAACCTTAGCCTGAGTTGCAATCCCAGCGTGGTCCATCCCTGGAAGCCAAAGCGTATCAAAGCCTTGCATGCGTTTTTGACGGATGATGATATCTTGCAAAGTCGTATCCCAAGCGTGACCAAGGTGGAGTTTCCCAGTTACGTTTGGTGGTGGAATCACGATTGAATAAGGCTTAGCCTTTTGATCGCCTGAAGGCTTGAAAACATCTTCGTCAAGCCATTTTTGGTAACGACCAGCCTCAACCTCGGCTGGATTGTATTTAGGTGAAAGTTCTTTAGACATTAGTTTCTCCTTATCAATTTTTTTACTTCTTTAATAATTCGTTTCCTATTTTTCCTGTATCTATAAAATAAAATAGGGTGCAACATATATTCTCGTGGTTTCCTTAATTTTGTTAATTTTCTTTTTAATTTTTTTAAACGTTTATTTAGTGAATTAATAGTCGTAGTATCATATTCATACCGATTTAACTTGTCTTCTCTATCTCTTATTTGGTTTACAAGCTTAACTCCTAATTGGTATTTTTTACTTTTTGGCCTTAAAAATCTCTTTATTTCTCTGATATAGGTATCTTCATAAATATAAAATGAATACAAATAGAAAATTTCATACGCCAAAATTAATAGAGGACTAATAATATAAAAAGTCAAATCTAATTTTAATTTATATATTATGTTCCATGCTAAATAAATAAACGGAAAAGCATAAAATAGAAAGAATATCCATATTTGTTCTTTTCGGCTTTCAGATGGATTAGAAACAATAGCATTTGTCACAGTTGTCTGTAATAAAATTAAAACAAAAACAACAATACTCAATGACAAATTTATTACATGTAGGATATTGTTTGAGTTACTTGAAAAATTAACAAAAATTATATAAATACAATAAATAGACGAAAAAAATAAAAGGCACTGCATCACTTGATTTATCGCCTTAATAGGTCTAAATCTTACTTCACTTTTTGATCGTTCCCAATCAAATTTTAAGAGCAATTCAATATAGAATGCTAACCTATCAAAATCAACTTTTTCTCCGCTATCTAGTAAATCCCAAATATGGCCTTCTTTCATATAATATGGTTTAGTATGCTTAAACTCCATATTTTTCCCATAAGGATTTATTTCTGATTTTAGTTTGATTATAGCAGACTCTTTTTTAGTATCATCACTTAATTCTGATAATATTTCTTTTAATTTTTTCCGCCATTCTGATCGTTCTTTTGTAACAAAATCTAAATTGTTCTTTTTATTATTTTGAACGAATGCGATTATAGCACTAACGATTGTACTTATCCCAACTGCACTAATAATAGAGACAATTTGTTCAATAGTCAAGTTCATTTCTCCACCTCCCACTCACTCCTCAGCAAGCCGTATCTCAAATCATCACAGCGATTGCCTTGAGCATCTTTGCGGTCTCTTATGCGAGCTTCAAGGGTGAAACCAAGTTTCTCAGCGACTCGTTGACTTTGGACATTGTAGCCAAAGCAAGACAATTCTACCTTGTGAAGCCCCAATTCTTTAAAAGCTAGGTCAATCAAGGCACGCGCCGCTTCAGGAACATGACCGCGCCCCCAATAATCTGGGTGCAAGGTATAGCCAATCTCTAGCACATCATCTTCGTGGCGATGGGGGAAATCGACAGAACCGATGATTGTATCGGTCCCTTTAATCACAATTCCATAGCCTGCTGGGAGATTGTCCTTTTGATTACGCTCGGGAAGGATATGTTCTAGGTAATAAATCTCATCTTCCAAGGTTTTGACAGGTGGAAACCCTGCTGGGTAAGAGACTTCTGGACGACTGGCATAGCCAAAGATATCCTCAGCATCCGCCACTGTACGTACTCGCAAGACCAGTCGCTCCGTTTCGATTTGTTCTGGCAGTTCAGTTCTTGTCATTCTTCTTCCTCGCTTTCTTGATGAAGCTCCCCATAGGATCGACTCGGTCATCTAGATAACGATAAACGCGCTGATGGCCATCCCCCATAAAGTAAGTAGGCGCAAAGTGGTCATTTTTAAAATGGCCCTTGTCATCTAAGAACTCTGGATCAGCCAGTCGCTCGAGAATTTTGGCAAAGATATGACAAATACCATCTTCCTCGATAATCCGATCAACCTGGCAATCCAAAACGACTGGACAAGCCTCCAAAATCGGAGCCTGAGTCCGTTCAGAAATCTCGTAGTCAAGCCCTAGGTGTTTCAATTTCTCCCGATGGCTGATGAAGCCAGCCTGCTCCATCTCGAGCATGAAGTTTTCATCAGGGATGTTTACGGTAAACTGTTGATAATGCTTAATTTGGTCAGCCGCATTTTCCTCAGCGCCAACACCGATGACCAGCCAATCTCCCAGGCTATAAGAGGAGCTACAGGTTGTGATATTGTGCCCAAAGTTTTGGTCCTGATAGCCCAAGATGAAGATAGGGAAACCATAGTAGAGTTTACTGGTGTTAAAAGATTGTTTCATGACAACCTCCTTTGGCTAGGGGTGTAAAAGAAAAATCGCCCCTGTCATCAATCTGACAGGGACGAATGTGTTTAATCCGCGGTACCACCCAATTTCGGGCAGATGCCCGCATCTCTCGTCTTTTAAACAAAAAGACATTTATATTTCATTTTTAAATTTCATCCATTAGCAACCAGTTTTGACACATTTGTGGACTTCTCAGCACCGCCACTTTCTGTAAAATGTGGGACTCAAAACACCTCTAATGGCTTTATTTTAACAAGTTTTTGACGGAAAAGCAAGGAACAAGAAAGATTACTTGAACTTAATGCCGTTTTCTTTTAATTTCTTGATAGTTGCTGGACCGATTCCTTTCAAGGCAAGGAGTTCTTTTTCTGTCCAGTTTTTAAAGTCAGCAGCAGACTTGATTCCTTCATCGTAGAAAGTTTTAGCGCGATCTACTGAAAGTCCACCTAGGTTGGCTGCGAATTCCTCTACAGAGCTTGTAACCTTTTGAGCTTGTTCTTTGGTTGCTTCTACAGTTTTTTCAACCTTTTTAGAAACGGCTTTCCCTGCATCGCTTGCTGCTTTTTCAGCGTGCTTCACAACTTTTTTTGTTTCTTCGACAACCTTGTTTACAGTGTTTGAAAATGCACCTGAGCGACGTAGGCTGTTTCTCAATTGTTTTTTACGTTGGAGTGTCTTTGACATGATAAAATCCTTTCAATAAAAAATCCCTGTGGCTGAACAAGGATCGAATCTCTATGGTTTTATTGTATCAACTTTCTTTAGGAATTGCAAGGCTTGATATACTGGAAATATAGGAGATATATGGGAAATTTCGCCGTAGAATGATAGGCAATAATAGAAGAAAAGTGAAAAATATGGTATAATGAAACGATAGATTTTTGAATAGGAATACAATCATGTTTGGATTTTTAAAAAAAGATAAAGCAACAGAAACCCCCACAATGGTGCCAGACCACATCGGTGTGATCATGGATGGGAATGGCCGTTGGGCTAAAAAACGGATGCAGCCACGAGTCTTTGGCCATAAGGCTGGGATGGATGCTTTGAGAAAGGTAGCTATTGCTGCTAGTGATATGGGCGTCAAAGCCTTGACAGTCTATGCCTTTTCAACTGAAAACTGGACCCGTCCAGATCAGGAAGTCAAATTTATCATGAACTTGCCTGTTGAATTTTATGATAAGTTTGTTCCTGAATTGCATCAGAAGAACATGAAGATTCAAATGATTGGGGAGACTGAGCGTTTGCCGAAGCAGACTTTTGATGCCTTGAAAAAGGCAGAGGAGCTGACTAAGTTAAATACAGGCTTGATTCTCAATTTTGCCCTTAATTATGGTGGACGAGCTGAGATTACACAAGCGGTCAAGTTGATTGCACAGGATGTTTTAGATGCTAAGATTAATCCTGGTGATATCACAGAGGAGTTGATTGGGGAATACCTCTTTACGGGTCATTTGCCAAAAGTTTTGCGTGATCCTGACTTGATTATTCGGACCAGCGGTGAACTTCGTTTGAGTAATTTCTTGCCATGGCAGGCTGCTTATAGCGAGCTCTATTTCACGGATGTCTTGTGGCCTGACTTTGATGAGGAAGCCTTGAAAGAAGCTATCATCGAGTACAATCGTCGCAACCGTCGTTTTGGAGGAGTTTAGGAGATATTATGATACAGGATTTACAAAAGAGAACCCTTTTTGCTATCTTGGCCTTGGCTATCTTTATCCCAATCTTGGCGATTGGTGGCTTATGGCTCCAGATTGCCATGGGGATTGTGGCTATGTTGGGAGTCCATGAGTTGCTTCGTATGAAGGGGTTAAATACCATGACGCCTGAAGGGCTCTTGACTTTACTAGCAACCTTTTTTCTGACTATTCCTTTGGAAAACTACCTGAAGTTTTTGCCCGTGGATGGGAACGTTGTTGCTTATAGTGTCGTGATTCTCATTTTGCTAGGAGCAACAGTTTTTAGCAAGAACTATACTATTGAGGATGCTGTTTTTCCGATTGCCATGAGTTTTTATGTTGGCTTTGGCTTTAATGCTTTGGTCGATGCTCGTATCGCAGGTTTGGATAAGGCGCTTTTGGGACTTTGTATGGTCTGGGCAACCGATAGTGGCGCCTATCTAGTAGGAATGAAGTTTGGTAAGAGAAAGCTAGCTCCGAGAGTTTCCCCTAACAAGACCATAGAGGGTGCTATGGGAGGTATCTTGGCTGCTATGCTAGTGACTTTGATCTTTATGCTAGTTGATAGTACCGTTGCTTTACCTTATGGGATTTACAAAATGATGGTCTTTGCTATTTTCTTTAGTATAGCTGGTCAGTTGGGGGATTTGATCGAAAGTGCTATGAAACGTCACTTTGGTGTCAAAGACTCAGGCAAGTTTATCCCGGGTCATGGTGGGGTACTGGATCGTTTTGATTGCATGCTGGCTGTGTTCCCGATTATGCACCTCTTTGGCTTATTTTAAGGAAAGGTAAATAGAAATTAAATGATAGGATTACTAACATTTATCCTAGTTTTTGGTATTATCGTGGTAGTTCACGAGTTCGGGCATTTTTACTTTGCTAAGAAGTCCGGGATTTTGGTTCGTGAATTTGCCATCGGGATGGGTCCCAAAATCTTTGCCCATATCGGAAAAGATGGGACTGCTTATACTATTCGTCTCCTGCCACTGGGTGGTTACGTTCGGATGGCAGGTTGGGGTGAAGATACGACAGAGATTAAGACTGGAACCCCTGCAAGTCTAACATTGGCAGCGGATGGTAAGGTTAAGCGTATCAATCTCTCTGGGAAAAAGGTTGACCAGACTGCTTTACCCATGCAGGTCACTAAGTTTGATTTTGAGGATAAACTCTTTATTAGAGGCTTGGTCTTGGAAGAGGAAAAGACTTTCTCAGTTGACCATGATGCGACCATTGTGGAAGCTGATGGAACGGAAGTTCGTATCGCTCCCTTAGACGTCCAATATCAAAATGCGACTGTCTGGGGCAAATTGATTACTAACTTTGCTGGTCCTATGAATAACTTTATCCTAGGAGTTATCGTCTTCTGGATCTTGATTTTCATGCAAGGTGGCGTTCGTGATACGCAAACGAACAATTTCAATATCATTCCAGATAGCGCATTGGCTAAGGTTGGAGTTGAAAATACGGCCCAAATTACTAAGGTCGGAAGTTATGAGATTTCAAACTGGTCAGATCTGATCCAGGCGGTTGATGCAGAAACCAAGGACAAAACAGCTCCCGTTTTGGATGTGACAGTCTCTGAAAATGGAACTGAAAAACAAGTGAGTGTGACACCTGAGGAAAGCCAAGGGCGTTATATTTTGGGTGTCCAGCCGAGACTCAAATCAGATATCTGGTCTATGTTTATGGGTGGATTTACAACTGCGGCTGATTCAGCCTTGCGAATTCTCAATGCTTTGAAAAGCTTGATCTTCCAACCAGATTTGAATAAACTAGGCGGTCCCGTTGCTATCTTTAAGGCAAGTAGCGATGCTGCCAAGAACGGACTGGAAAATGTCTTGTACTTCTTGGCTATGATTTCCATCAATATCGGAATTTTCAATCTGATTCCAATTCCTGCGCTCGACGGTGGAAAAATCGTGCTTAACATCATTGAAGCTATTCGCCGCAAACCACTAAAACAAGAAATTGAAACCTATGTCACTCTGGTCGGAGTTGTCATTATGGTCGTTTTGATGCTCGCCGTGACATGGAACGACATCATGCGTACCTTCTTTTAAGAAATAGAGGAGTCATTATGAAACAAAGTAAAATGCTTATCCCAACGCTTCGCGAAATGCCAAGCGATGCTCAAGTTATCAGTCACGCCCTTATGTTGCGTGCTGGTTATGTTCGTCAAGTATCAGCAGGTGTTTACTCATACCTACCACTTGCTAACCGTGTTATCGAAAAAGCTAAGAAGATCATGCGTCAAGAGTTTGACAAGATTGGTGCTGTTGAGATGTTGGCTCCAGCCCTTCTCAGTGCAGACCTTTGGCGTGAGTCTGGCCGTTATGAAACCTACGGTGAGGACTTGTACAAATTGAAAAATCGTGAGAAGTCAGACTTTATCTTGGGGCCAACTCACGAAGAAACTTTCACAGCTATTGTCCGTGATTCTGTCAAGTCTTACAAGCAATTGCCACTGAACTTGTACCAAATTCAACCTAAATACCGTGATGAAAAACGTCCACGTAATGGACTTCTCCGTACGCGCGAATTCATCATGAAAGATGGTTATAGCTTCCACGCTAACTACGATAGCTTGGATGTAACTTATGATGAGTACAAGGCAGCCTATGAGCGTATCTTCACTCGTAGTGGTTTGGACTTTAAAGCCATCATCGGTGACGGTGGAGCTATGGGTGGTAAGGATAGCCAAGAGTTTATGGCCATCACACCTGCTCGTACAGACCTTGACCGTTGGGTTGTTTTAGACAAGTCTGTCTCATCATTTGATGAAATCCCTGATCAAGTGCAAGAAGAAATCAAGGCAGAATTGCTCAAATGGATGGTTTCGGGTGAGGATACCATTGCCTACTCAAGTGAATCAAGCTATGCAGCTAACTTGGAAATGGCAACCAATGAGTACAAACCAAGCAATCGTGTTGTGACTGAAGAAGAAGTATCTCGCGTGGAAACACCAGGTGTTAAATCTATCGATGAAGTCGCATCCTTCTTGAATGTCTCTGAAGAGCAAACAATCAAGACCTTGGTTTATATCGCAGATGAGGAGCCAGTTGTGGCCCTACTTGTTGGCAATGACCAGCTCAACGAAGTCAAATTGAAAAACTACCTTGGAGCAGATTTCTTGGAACCTGCAACTGAGGCAGAAGTGAAAGAATTGTTGGGAGCTGACTTTGGTTCCCTTGGCCCAGTAAATCTTCCAGAAAATGTTAAGATTATTGCAGATCGCAAGGTACAAGATAGCCGCAATGCTGTTGTAGGTGCCAACGAAGATGGTTACCACTTGACTGGTGTGAATCCAGGTCGTGACTTCACTGCCGAGTATGTGGATATCCGTGAAGTTCGTGAGGGAGAAATTTCTCCAGACGGACAAGGTGTTCTCAACTTTGCGCGTGGTATCGAAATTGGTCACATCTTCAAACTTGGAACTCGTTACTCAGCAAGTATGGGTGCAGATGTCTTGGATGAAAATGGCCGTGCTGTGCCAATCATCATGGGTTGCTACGGTATCGGTGTCAGCCGTCTCCTTTCAGCAGTTATGGAGCAACACGCTCGTCTCTTTGTTAACAAAACGCCTAAAGGTGAATACCGTTACGCTTGGGGAATCAATTTCCCTAAAGAATTGGCGCCGTTTGATGTGCATTTGATTCCAGTTAATGTCAAGGACGAAGCAAGTCTTGAATTGACTAATCGTATCGAAGAAGCCTTAGTCAATAAAGGCTACGAAGTCTTGACAGATGACCGTAACGAACGTGTCGGAGTTAAATTCAGCGATAGCGACTTGATTGGTCTTCCAATCCGTATCACTGTTGGGAAGAAAGCAGCTGACGGTATCGTAGAAGTGAAGATCAAGGCGACAGGAGATACAATCGAAGTTCACGCAGATAACTTGCTTGAAACTCTTGAAATCCTAACAAATAAATAAAATCTATAATCAGAAGAAAAACAAGACAAAAATGTAACTAGTTTTTGCCTTGTTTTTTCTTTATAATGAGAGAAAGTAAGACTCAATGAAAATCAAAGAGCAAACTAGGAAACTAGCCGCAGGCTGTACTTGAGTACGGCAAGGCGACGTTGACGCGGTTTGAATTTGATTTTCGAAGAGTATAAACATTAAAAGCGTAAAAAGAGGTAGTGCTATGCTAAAATTTCCAAAGGATTTTGTCTGGGGTTCCTCAACTTCTGGGCCACAGACAGAAGGGCGAGTGCCTGGTGACGGAAAGGGAGATAATCTCTGGGATTATTGGTTTCAAGTGGAACCAAATCGCTACTACAATGGTATTGGACCAGACAAAACGTCGACCTTCTATGAAAACTGGGAAAAGGATATCGAACTTTTGTTAGAAACTGGCCACACAGCCTTTCGAACTTCTATCCAGTGGTCTCGTATTTTCCCACAGGGCCGTGGAGAAGTCAACCCTCAAGGTGTGGCTTTCTACCGCCAGGTATTTGAAGCCATCAAGGCCAAGGGTATTTGCCTCTTAGTCAATCTCTATCACTTTGACCTGCCTTTCGCCCTTCAAGAAGATGGCGATGGCTGGGAAAATAAGGCAACTATTAAGGCTTATGAAGACTATGCTCGTTTCTGTTTTGAGACCTACGGTGACCTTGTGGACCAATGGATTACTTTCAATGAGCCTATCGTTCCTGTAGAGTTTGGCTATTTTTATGATGCCCATTATCCTCATAAGGTGGATGCCAAAGCAGCCGTTAAGGTTGCCTATCATACCCAACTAGCCAGCACTCTTGCAGTTAAGGCTTGTCATGAAGTCTTGCCTGGCTCTAAGATTGGGATTGTCCTCAACTTGACACCAGCCTATCCACGTAGTCAGCATCCTGCGGATGTCAAGGCTGCTCGTATTGCCGACCTCTTTCAGGCACAATCTTTCCTAGATCCGTCTGTTTTAGGAGCTTATCCAGAAGAGTTAGTGGAAATTTTGTCTGAGCATGACTTGTTACCAGAGTACACAGCCGAAGAGTTAGAACTTATTCGCGAGCACACAGTTGACTTCCTAGGAGTGAATTATTACCAACCTTTGCGTGTCATGGCGCCGCGTTTTGCTAAGCATCCTGACAGCCCACTCTTGCCTGAGCATTTCTATGAACCTTACGTCATGCCAGGTCGTAAGATCAATCCACACCGCGGTTGGGAAATCTACGAGCAAGGGATTTATGACATTGCCCAAAACATCAAGGAAAACTATGGGAATATCGAGTGGATGCTGACTGAGAATGGGATGGGTGTTGAAGGTGAGGATAAATTCCGTGAAAATGGAATGCTCCAGGATGATTACCGTATTGACTTTGTCAAAGGTCACCTTCGTGAACTTCATCGCGCTATCGAAGACGGTGCTAACTGTAAAGGCTATTTGATTTGGACCTTTATCGATTGTTGGTCATGGCTCAATAGCTATAAAAACCGTTATGGTTTGGTCGAGCTAGACTTAGAAACACAAGAACGTCGCCTGAAAAAATCAGGCCACTGGTTCAAAGAACTCAGTGATAATAATGGGTTTTAAGCTACTTTTCAAATAGATTCAAAAAAACCATTGGAAATGAACTCCTCGATTTGAGAGTTTCCAATGGTTTTTCTTGTTTTATAATAGTCCGATAAAAAGCATCAAGGCTGATAAAGCAATGAAAGCTAGGGTTGCAAGACCACGTTGGCCTGGGCTGTATATCTTTCGTTCGCCTAGAACTGGGAAGACGATAGCTAGTAATGCGCCGCCGACAGCTCCACCTACATGTCCAGCAAGGCTGATTCCTGGCATTAAAACACTACCTACTAGGTTGATGACTAAGAGGGAGAGGTAGGATTGACCGAGCTGTTGAAGATAGGGGTTGCGTGAGGCATAACGGAGAACGACAATAGAAGCGAACATGCCGTAGAGGGCAGTTGAAGCACCAGCAGTAATGGCATTGGGACTAAAAACTAGGACAAAGAGATTTCCCATCATACCTGATAGAAGGTAGATAAAGAAAAACTGTTTGGATCCAAAGATTTGCTCCATCTGACGTCCCAAGAAGTAGAGGGATAGCATATTGACTAAAAAGTGCTCCAAGCCAATGTGGACAAATGTCGCGGAGAATAAGCGCCAGATTTGTTCAGGCATGGCCTTAATTGCTGGGGGATAAACAGCTCCGAATTTATACAAGGTAGCTGCGCTTGTGTAATTGAAACCACTGGTTAGAAACATGAGTATAAAAACCAGGGTGGTCACGAGAAGAAAGAAGCTCGTGACAGGATATCGACGATCAAAAATTTCTTTCATAGATGAGTACCTCCTCAACGGGAATATCATGTGGATCAGGATGGAAATCCTGAATCTGACAAGGATAAAGTGTACTAATGGTGTGACCAGAAAAATGCTCCAAGTAACGGTCGTAGTAGCCACCTCCGTAACCAACTCGATAGCCAGAAGTGTTGAAAGCTAAACCGGGAACATGGATCAAGTCAATCTGAGAAGGCTCAAAGACAATAGCTTCCCCCTGAGGTTCAAGGAGACCAAAAGAGTTTCTTTCGAGCTTCTCTGGTTCATAGAGCACCAAGTCCATTTTCCCATGTGGATAGGTTTTGGGAATGAGGATAGTCTTCCCATCTTTTTGAGCTTGTTCGATGAGCTCAGCTGTCTGAAATTCATGGGGAAAAGACAGGTAAGTGGCGATGGTTTTTGCTTCCTTATAAAAAGGATGTTGAAGGAGCCGCTCTGTTAGCCAATCGTTCATGCTCTGCTTTTTTTCTTTAGAAAGAGCTTTGAGTTCTTGTAAGACCTGCTTGCGTAAGCTTTTTTTCATAGTTTACTCCGCAGCTTTCTTGGCTAAAAAACTTGATACAGCTTCAACACCGATTACCAGAGCTTCTTCTTTAGGACTCATCTTTGGATGGTGAAGAGCATAGGGACTATCAATTCCAAGCCAGAACATGACACCAGGAACCTTTGATAGAAGATACCCAAAGTCTTCCCCTGTCATGGCAGGTTCGATGTCGATTAGTTCAATTCCCTCTTTTTCATCAAAGAAGGTCATCAATTCACAGGCTAGTTCAGGGTTGTTTTCAACTGGTAAATAACCTCCCTGCTTGAGTTCAACTTCCACATCCATATCAAAAGCAGCTGCGACACCTTCAGCGATAGCTTTGACACGTTTTTGAACCAAGAGGCTCATGCTGTGTGTGAGAGCTCGAATGGTTCCATGCAAGAAAGCTGTATCAGCTATGACATTATTGGTTGTACCAGCTTGAAAAACACCGAAAGTGACGACAGCTCCCTCGATAGGATCGACATTACGGCTGACAACTGACTGAACTTGAGTGACAAAATAGCTAGCTGCAACCAGAGCGTCGTTGGCTTCATGTGGAAAGGCAGCGTGTCCGCCTTTACCCTTAAAGCGAATCTTAACTTCACATGTTCCAGCAAAGAGTGTATGAGTATTGGTCGCAATTTGTCCAACTTTTAAGTCGGGGCGAACATGGAGTCCATAGAATTGGTCAGGCAACCAGTCACCAAAGGCATCATCTTCATACATGAGCATACCGCCTGCCTCATTTTCTTCCGCAGGTTGGAAGAGAAAGAGGAGGTTGTTTTTTGGTTGTTTTTCTAAAGCACGTTCGAGACTTCCAAGTGCAATAGTCATGTGAAAATCATGCCCACAAGCATGCATGCGGTCTGGATGTTGAGAGGCAAAAGGAAGGCCTGTTTGTTCAACGATTGGGAGGCCATCAATGTCTGTCCGCCAACCAATGGTACGTTCTGGCTGACTTCCCTGCAAGTAAACTAAAATACCTGTTCGCCAGGTACGAATCTGAACAAAATCCTTACCAGCTGTTAATTTCTCAATGACATTGAGTAAATAAGCGTGAGTCTTGAATTCTTCTAAACCAATCTCGGGAATTTGGTGAAGATCGCGTCGAGTTTGAATCAAATCTAACATAGTTAATTTCCTTCTATTGATACGATAAAGAGGCTGGAAATATTTCAGCCTCTGTTACTAATTACAAGGTGCGAAGCGCATCCTCTAGCGCTGTTTTTTGTTGGGTTTGGCTATCGATTTCCTTGATAACACGAGCTGGGACCCCAGCCACCACAACATTTTCTGGAACATCTTGAGTGACGATAGCGCCTGCTGCAACAACAGAACCGCTACCAATTTGAACACCTTCGATAACCACAGCGTTAGCACCGATGAGAACATTGTCACCGACACGGACAGGCTCAGCACTAGCTGGCTCGATAACGCCTGCAAGAACAGCACCTGCACCAACGTGGCTATTTTTACCGACAATAGCGCGTCCGCCCAGAATAGCTCCCATATCAATCATAGTGCCAGCACCGATTTCAGCACCGATATTGATAACAGCACCCATCATGATAACAGCATTGTCACCAATCTCAACTTGGTCACGGATGATAGCGCCTGGCTCGATACGAGCATTGATATCACGTTTATCAAGGAGAGGTACAGCCGAGTTGCGAGCGTCTTGTTCAACAACATAGTCCTTGTTTTCTGTTAGTCCATCAAGAAGTGGAGCGATATCTTTCCAGTCTCCAAAGAGAACATTCCCAAGCTTGATAACAGAAGCAGGGATAGCTCCGGCAAGTTGTCCCTCAAAGGTCACTTTTACACTTGTCTTTTTCTCAGCATTTGCGATAAATTGGATAATTTCTTGAGCATTCATTTTTGTAGCAGTCATAGGTGTCTCCTCACTCTTTGTAATGCTTACTATTCTACCAAAAAAGGCTTCAATTTTGAAGCCTTAAGTGTTAAAAGAAGGTGTTTAATTCTTGGATTTAGATTCTTCAATGGACAAGAAAACCATAGGAATGATAATCAAAATCATGGCTAGTACCAAGAAACCATCCAGAACCATGCCAAGGAAAAGGACACTGAGGATAGCAGAGGATAGAGGTTCGCTTGCGCTAACGACCGAGACCACCAATGGGGAAACGAGAGAGACGGCCTTCATCGATAGGAAAAAGGCAAAGGCAGTTCCCAAAAAGGCAATGGTCAAACAAATACAGATACTGATGGCATCAACCTGGAAGCTAATCTTATAAACGGGGTAGAGAAAATTACTAAAAAGTCCAGCGATAATCATTCCCCAGCCAACAGTTGGCACAAAACCGTATTTTTTAGCGAAACGTTGGGGTAAGATGACATTGAACATGACGCCTAGGGCACTGAGAAGTCCAGTCAGTAAAGCAAGAGGAGTGATGGATAGCTTAGACAAATCGCCTTTGGTAGCCATCAAAAAGACCCCAAGCATAGCAGTCAGAACATAGAAGATCGCTTTTTTAGAAGCTTTTTTCTTGTAGATAATGCGGTTGTAGATAAGAATGAAGACAGGACTGATAAATTGTAGGATGGTTGCAGTTGTAGCATTGGAGTACTCCACACAGAGATAGAAGAAATACTGAACGGAGAAGATCCCTAAGATAGCATAGGCCAGAAAAGGAAGGTAATTGTTTCGATTTCTCCAGATCTCGAAAAGCTGGGACCGGAGTTTAAGGCTAGATAAGACGATTACGAAACTACCAGCGACGAGTAGACGCATAGAAGTAATCCACCCTGAAGATACTTGATAATGTGAAAAAAAGTACTCTCCTAAAATTCCGCAGATCCCCCAGATCAAGCCAGAAAGGAGAGAATAAATGGTTCCCTTAAAAATATTCTTTTGATATTTATTCATGTTGCTATTGTACCATGAAACGAAGAAAGAAAAAAGAGAGTTGAGAAAATCATTTCTTTCCCACTCTCAATGATTGTGCTAGTTAGCGCCGTTGATTGCTACTTCTGTTATTGGAACTAGAGCTACTATTATTGTTCCCGTTACTATTAGAAGTATTATTACGATTATTACGACTATTACTATTATTGTTGTTATTGTTACTGCTATTGTTTGATGAGGAAGAAGATACTTTTGGCAGACTTCCTAAAATGGTGTTCCAAGCATTTTGGTAGTCAGAATCGCTTCCACCAATAGCGAATTTATAAGTGGTAGTCGGCGCGCCAGCTTGGTTAGCCCAGTAGCTAGTCACCGTTTCTCCGCTTAGATTAATTTCTTTCCCATTGATAGTCACCTTTCCTGGCTTTTGACCAGTTGATTTGAGGACTTGTGATGAAGTGACACTTGAATCGAGTTTGAAACGTTCTGAACCCCAAGCAGAAGGAGATGCTTGCTGGATGGCATTTACCAGATGAGCCATGTATTTTGCATTGCGGTAGTATGCTCCCTGGGCTAGAGGGCTGTTATCATCATGTCCAACCCAGCCTCCAAGGGTTAATCTTGGAGTAGAGACCATTAGCCACATATCCCCTTCTTCATTGGTTGTACCAGTTTTTCCGATCCAGTCAGCACCTGCTAGACTGGAATTGATAGAAGTCAGATCCGTTTGGAAGCTTGTAGTGACTCGAGATGAAAGCACATCTCTTAGCAAACTCTGCATAATGGTTGCAGTAGCTTTAGAGTATACTTGGATGGGTTTAGCCTGATGTTCATAGAGAACCTCACCACTCGTTTTCTCAATTTTTGAGATCATGTATTTCTTATGATAGGTACCATTGTTCGCTAGCGTTTGGTAGCCATTGGTGTGCTGGGCTACAGTAACTTCAATTCCTCCTCCCATTGGAAGACTTTCAATGCCATATTCTGGGATTTCATAGCCCATTTTTTCCATATAAGAACGGACATCAACCCCTTTTTCACGGAGCATTCTGTAGGTCCAGTAAGCTGGGATGTTCCAAGAATAGTTGAGAGCTTCTTTAAGGTCTATCATGGCTGTTCCAGGACTGTTGACATGCATGATCGGAGTTCCGTTAGAGAAGTTTGTTGGATAGTTTGAGAGGATGCTAGCACTTCCCATAAGCCCTTGGTCGATAGCAATACCGTAGGCCAAGAGTGGCTTGGTAGTGGAGGCGGGGGAACGTTTGGTATCGAAGGCGTGATTGTTTTGATTGGTCTGATAATCTCGTCCACCTACAAACCCTAAAATCGCCCCAGTTTGATTGTCCATCAAGACATTCCCAACTTCAGGTTGACCCGAGCTATCATTTAGAAGGTATCCGTAGTTTGTTACGGCATTTTGCATAGCAGTATGAATCGTTTTATCGATGGTAGTTGTAATTCGGTAACCACCGTTTTGGATTTCTTTTTCAGCCAATTCTTGATAAGATTTTCGGATAGATTCGTTCTGTAGTTCTTGGTCAGAAACATTGTCCTTTTGCACCAGATAATCATACATAATCTTGGTAGCCTCATCGAGTGCAGTGAAGTAGAGGAAGCCTTTAGAGGTAACGCTAGCATTTTCTGATGGCAAGAAGTCTTGCTTAATGTCATAAGTCTTGTAGGTTTCATAGTCTTCCTGGCTGAGGACTCCTGTTCGATACATATTGTAGAGAACATCTTTTGAGCGCTTGATACCGAGTTTAATATCTTCTTCGCTCTTCATTTCACCAGTAGATTCATAAGGTGAGTAGGAAATAGGGCTTTGTGGTAAACCTGCTAGGAAAGCCGCTTGAGGAATGGTTAGCTTGCTTGCATCCACCCCAAAAATCCCTTTGGCAGCTTGTTGAGCACCTGCGATATTTTGACCCTTGTTATTGCGTCCAAAAGGTGCAACGTTGAGGTAGGTGGTTAGGATTTCGTCCTTGCTCATGGCTCTTTCTAAGGCCAAGGCATCCACGATTTCACTGGCTTTACGAGCAAGTGTAGGAGCATCACCAACCACTTGTTGTTTGATGAGCTGTTGTGTTAGGGTAGATCCTCCACTGGAAGAACCAAGTCCGATGAATTTTCCTAGACTGGCGCGAATAACCGCTTTAGGAACAACACCGTTGTGCTCTGCAAAGTGTTCATCCTCGGTTGCAACGATAGCTTGCTTGAGATTATCTGAGATGTCATCTGATGACACAGATGTGCGAAGTAGATCGCTTTCAATAGCGCTAATCATGGAACCATCTGCATAGCGAATTTCAGAGATGGATGAAATATTATTGACCTGCTTGATCAAATCCTCCGTTTGAGGGACACTAACTTGATCAAAGAGAGAAACAGCATAACCTAAGGCAACCCCTGTTCCAAGGAGACCGCCAATAAAAGCTAGGATGAAAAGTGTGTTAAAAGTTGCCTTTATTCCAAGTAAAATTTTTGCAAATAAAGCCCAGATATCGAATGGTGTTTGCGTTTGCTTTTTCTTCTTAGAAATTTTTCCACTCTTTTTCTTTGTATTCATTTTAGAAATTGTTAATTTTAGAGACCCAAGTAAGGCCAGTCCTTTTTGTTTGATTCTTGTTACATGTTTGTTCATAGAATTCCTCACTCTTTATTATTATACCATAAAAGCAATTATTGCAAGAAATTAGGCTTAGAACAGGGATTTGGATAGGGATTGGAGTTCGAAATTTAGACATTGAAAAAAGCCAGATTTGAGCTAAATCTGACTGTTTGACAAATTGTTTATTTTTCTCCTGAAAGTTCTTTTCCAAGATCAATCAAGTAGTCCTTCAAGTGGTCTTTGACTTGTGGGTGTTTAAGGGCGTATTCGATGGAAGTCTTCATAAACCCAAACTTGTCCCCGACATCGTAACGTGAACCTTTAAACTCACGAGCAAATACTCGTTGGGTTTTATTAAGTGTATCGATAGCATCTGTTAGTTGAATTTCATTTCCTGCACCTGGTTTTTGACTTTCGAGGATGCCGAAAATTTCAGGTGTGAGAAGGTAACGACCGATAATAGCTAAATCACTTGGTGCGTCTTCAGGTGCTGGCTTTTCAACGAAGGTTTCAACACTGTAAAGACCATCATTTCCTTCCCCTTGAGGAGCGATAACACCGTATGAAGAAACTTCTTCATGTGGGACAGGCATGACAGCGATAGTAGAAGCATGAGTCTTCTCATAATCATTCATGAGTTGTTTGGTCAATGGGACAGCTTTGTCATCAGTGATGTCCATGAGGTCATCTCCAAGCATAACCACAAAGGGTTCGTTTCCGACGAAAGCCTTTGCTTGTAAGACGGCATCTCCGAGTCCACGTGGGTGTGTTTGACGGATGAAGTGAAGACGCATACCAGTTGTTTCGTCAACTAGTTTCAAAAGGTCGGTTTTTCCTTTTTCCTTGAGGTTGTATTCTAGTTCAAAGTTTGAGTCGAAATGGTCTTCGATCGAACGTTTTGACTTTCCTGTTACCACAAGAATGTCCTCAATTCCAGACTTAAGAGCTTCTTCAACGATGAACTGGATGGTTGGTTTATCGACGATTGGCAACATTTCTTTGGCTAAAGCTTTGGTAGCAGGAAGGAAGCGAGTTCCAAGTCCTGCAGCAGGGATAACGGCTTTTCTAACTTTTTGCATCATGAGATTCCTTTCTAAATGTGGGTTAAGACCACTCGTTCTCTGCCTTGAACTCATTGCTCATGAGTTCAGAAACGGCATCCTTAATATTAACATTTTCATAAATAACTTGGTAGATGGCTTGGGTAATAGGCATATAAACTCCTAGCTCTTGTGCTAATTCGTAAGCAGCTTTGGTTGTTGAAATTCCTTCAATGACCATTCCCATATTTGCTTCGATATCTGCCAAGGCTTCGCCACGCCCAAGAGCATCTCCAGCACGCCAGTTACGTGAGTGGACAGAAGTTCCTGTAACGATTAAATCCCCAACTCCAGAAAGACCACTGTAAGTTAATGGATTTGCTCCAAGTTTAACACCCAGACGGGTAATTTCTGCCAGCCCGCGCGTGATAATAGCAGCTTTTGCATTATCACCAAATCCAAGTCCATGGAGGGCACCTGCACCAACAGCAATAATATTTTTAAGAGCACCAGCTGTTTCCACTCCGATAACATCCGTATTGGTATAAAGGCGGAAGTAGTGGTTACTAAAGAGTGTCTGAACATATTGAGCAGTTTGTAAATCCTTGGATGCAGCCGTAATCAAGGTAATGTCGCGTACAATCGTTTCTTCCGCATGGCTAGGACCAGATACAACCACAATCTCACTACGTAACTCTTGAGGGATTTCTTCTTCAAGAATGGTTGAAAGACGTTTGTGGCTATTGGGCTCGAGACCTTTTGAAGCATGCATGACCACCACTTTATGGTCAAGAACGGCAGCCACTTGTTGGGCAACTAGTCGTGTAACCTTGGTTGGGACAACAAATAAAACAGCATCTACATCCTTCAAAGCTACTTCTAGGTCTTGGTAGGCTACAATTTTTTCATCTAAGACAATATCCTTAAAATAGTGTTTGTTAGTATGATGTGTATTGATTTCTTTGATTTGCTCGGGAATGTTTCCCCAAATACGTACCTCATGACCATTGTCATTTAGGACTTGTGATAGGGCAGTTCCCCAAGAACCAGGTCCTAAAACTGCGATGGTTTGTTTGTTCATCTTTTCCTCCTTCTGAGAAAGCTCTTTCCTACATTCTACCACAAAAAGCACTATCATGCATCTATATTATTTATGAAGAATTAATTGAATGATAAATTATATATGTTAGAGAATTTTTAGAATTTATTTGTAAAATAGTCTAGTTTTCAAAGGGAGAAACGATAAAAAACACGAAAAGAGGAACAATATTCCCCCTAAAAATGGTATAATAGGAGCATCACGAAAATTGGAGAGACGCTATGAGTTTTTACAATCATAAAGAAATCGAGCCTAAGTGGCAAAAATACTGGGCTGACAATCACACTTTTAAGACAGGAACAGACGCTTCAAAACCTAAGTTTTATGCACTCGACATGTTCCCTTACCCATCTGGAGCGGGTCTTCACGTAGGACACCCAGAAGGTTACACAGCGACTGATATCCTCAGCCGTTTTAAACGTGCGCAAGGCTACAATGTCCTTCACCCAATGGGCTGGGATGCTTTTGGTTTGCCTGCAGAGCAATACGCTATGGATACAGGAAATGACCCGGCGGAATTCACAGCAGAAAACATTGCCAACTTCAAACGCCAAATCAATGCGCTTGGATTCTCTTACGACTGGGATCGTGAAGTTAATACTACAGATCCGAACTACTACAAGTGGACACAATGGATTTTCACCAAGCTTTACGAAAAAGGCTTAGCCTATGAAGCGGAAGTGCCAGTAAACTGGGTTGAAGAATTGGGTACAGCTATCGCCAACGAAGAAGTTCTTCCAGATGGAACCTCTGAGCGTGGAGGCTATCCAGTTGTCCGCAAACCAATGCGCCAATGGATGCTCAAAATCACTGCCTATGCAGAGCGCTTGCTCAATGACTTGGATGACCTTGACTGGCCAGAGTCTATCAAGGACATGCAACGCAACTGGATTGGTAAATCAACTGGTGCCAATGTCACTTTCAAAGTAAAAGGAACAGATAAGGAATTCACCGTCTTTACCACTCGTCCAGATACACTTTTTGGTGCGACCTTCACTGTTTTGGCGCCTGAACATGAACTAGTAGATGCCATCACGACACCTGAACAAACTGAGGCTGTGGCAGACTACAAACACCAAGCCAGCCTTAAATCAGACTTGGCTCGTACTGACCTTGCTAAGGAAAAAACAGGAGTTTGGACTGGAGCTTATGCCATCAATCCTGTCAATGGCAAGGAAATTCCAATCTGGATTGCGGACTACGTTCTTGCTAGCTACGGAACAGGTGCTGTTATGGCTGTACCTGCTCATGACCAACGTGACTGGGAATTTGCTAAACAATTTGACCTTCCAATCGTAGAAGTGCTTGAAGGAGGCAACGTTGAAGAGGCTGCCTACACAGAAGATGGCCTTCATGTTAATTCTGACTTCCTAGATGGATTGAATAAAGAAGACGCCATTGCTAAAATTGTGGCTTGGTTGGAAGAAAAAGGCTGTGGTCAAGAAAAAGTGACCTACCGCCTCCGCGACTGGCTCTTTAGCCGTCAACGTTACTGGGGTGAACCAATCCCAATTATTCATTGGGAAGATGGAACTTCAACAGCTGTTCCAGAAAGTGAATTGCCACTTGTCTTGCCAGTAACCAAGGACATCCGCCCTTCAGGTACTGGTGAAAGCCCACTGGCCAACTTGGCAGACTGGCTTGAAGTGACTCGTGAAGATGGTGTCAAGGGTCGTCGTGAAACAAACACCATGCCACAATGGGCTGGTTCAAGCTGGTACTACCTCCGCTATATTGACCCACATAATACTGAGAAATTGGCTGATGAGGACCTTCTCAAACAATGGTTGCCAGTAGATATCTATGTGGGTGGTGCGGAGCATGCCGTTCTTCACTTGCTTTATGCTCGTTTCTGGCATAAATTCCTCTATGACCTCGGTGTTGTTCCAACTAAGGAGCCATTCCAAAAACTCTTTAACCAAGGAATGATCTTGGGAACAAGCTACCGTGATCACCGTGGCGCACTTGTGGCAACTGACAAGGTTGAAAAACGTGACGGTTCCTTCTTCCATGTGGAAACAGGGGAAGAGTTGGAGCAAGCACCAGCCAAGATGTCTAAATCCCTCAAGAACGTTGTCAACCCAGATGATGTGGTGGAACAATACGGTGCGGATACCCTTCGTGTCTATGAAATGTTCATGGGACCACTCGATGCTTCCATCGCTTGGTCTGAAGAAGGATTGGAAGGAAGCCGTAAATTCCTTGACCGTGTTTACCGTTTGATTACAAGTAAAGAAATCGTTGCGGAAAACAATGGCGTTCTTGACAAGGTTTACAACGAAACCGTTAAATCTGTTACAGAGCAAATCGAGTCTATGAAATTCAACACAGCCATCGCCCAACTCATGGTCTTTGTCAACGCAGCTAACAAGGAAGACAAACTCTATGTAGACTACGCCAAAGGCTTTATCCAATTGATCGCACCATTTGCACCTCACTTGGCAGAAGAACTCTGGCAAACAGTCGTAGCAACAGGTGAGTCTATCTCTTACGTGGCTTGGCCAACATGGGATGAAAGCAAATTGGTTGAAGACGAAATCGAAATCGTCGTTCAAATCAAAGGAAAAGTTCGTGCTAAACTCATGGTTGCGAAGGACCTTTCACGTGAAGAATTGCAAGAAATCGCTCTGGCTAACGAAAAAGTCAAAGCAGAGATCGATGGCAAAGAAATTGTGAAAGTGATTGCGGTACCGAATAAATTAGTTAACATTGTTGTTAAATAACCAATTTATTTGCTCATTTGCAACCTCAAACAGTTCCCCAAACTGTTTGAGCCAACTAAACTCGTAAATATCGTAACGAAATAAATTTAAAAATCCTTCAGAGCTAAGTTCTGGAGGATTTTTTAGGCTCAGCTTGACAATAAATAGCATTTTTGTTAATATCATTAACAAAAGAGAGGCGCTATGAATAAGAAAGAACTGCATAAGTTTAATAATCGTTTTAACAGCTTTGCTTTAGCTTTTGAACAGTTGAAAAAAGCTCAGCATAGGAACAGTATTGATAAATCAATCACTATTAATGAAGTCCATTTGATCGACCTGATAGGTCGCAATCAGCCTGTGAATCTAGTGAAATTATCTGAGTTACTTGAAGTATCTAGGAGTGCCATTACTCAGAGTGTTAGACGTTTAACCAAGAAAGACCTCGTTACTTTTGAATTTGCACCGGATAATGAAAAAAATAAATATCTGATATTATCCAAAAAAGGTGTTGACGTTTTTAATATCCATAAAGAGCAGCAAGAACATATTGAAAAGGCCATTTTTTCAGTTTTAAAAAACTATAGTGAAAAGGACCTTCAAATGATTATGAAATTGATGGATGATGTTGAAAAGGTATGGCAAGAATTACCGTGGTAAAAATCACGGTAATTTTAAAACCGTATTGTTAATCATATTAACAAAAAGAGGAAGATATGAATATAAAAATTGAACTGATTTCAGAGTCTGATTTAGCAGACGAATCTTTTAATATTGTCATCGATGGCTTAAAACCAAGAGAAACATATCAAGTCGAAATGTTTCTATCCGATTATTATTGTATCAATGCTCCCATGCTATTAGCTCATGATGTTTTATGGAAATCAACAGCGACTTTTGTATCAGATAAGAATGGTATTATTGATATTTCACAAACTCCATCTTGTGCTGGCTCTGATGAAGATATTGCAACAATGGGGTTATTCTTTAATGCCAAGCCCTTGACCAATAAGGAAAAGAAACTGTCAAAATCTCTTTCTAAAATTCCCTTATTAGATCATTTTTTTGTGGAAGTCAAAATTATACAAGGTAATACTGTCGTCGCAGAGAGAACTTTCACAAGACATTACATGAGTTCGCAAATTAGTCATCAAGATATTTACGGGAAACATTTTCAAGGGAGACTCTTTTATGATAAAAAGGCAATAAAAGCACCAGCATTGATTATTGTGAGCGGTAGTGAAGGAAGGATTGAAAAGGCACAGAATATAGCTCAGCTTCTATCTTCTAGAGGTTATATTTGCCTAGCAGTTGCCTACTTTGGTTTAGAGGGGTTGCCAAAACATTTGGAACGTATTCCTTTAGAGTGCCTTGTGGAAGCAAAGGATTATCTACGTCAGCATCATCAAGTAGATAGTGAAAGAATTGGAATCTATGGACGTTCTAAGGGAGCAGAGTTAGTTTTAGCTGAGGAGAGCATTTTTAATGACGTTCAATGTTTGGTACTAAATTCACCCTCTGATGTGGTGTATGAAGGAATAGAAGGGAAATGGAACTCTCATACTTCTTCTTGGACGTATTTGCAAAGAGAACTTCCCTATCATAAGTTTCGACTTAGAGATTATCTGTTCAGCAAACTTTTAAAAAAATCCTTCCCTAAAGATTGCTCTGCTAGGATAGATATTGGTCAAATGCATTCACCAATCTTATTGCTCGGAAGTACTGTTGATGAAATATGGGATACCTCGTCAGCAATTGATGAGATTGTTTCACACTATAAAGGACACCACATTACATTTAAAAAATACCATGAAACAGGTCACATGTTGACGGTGGCTTATCAACCAAATCATCGTTATCGAAAAGATTGGCGTTTATTGATGAAAGAGAGTAAGGATTCTTGGTTGGCTACGATTCATTTTTTTGATAGGTATTTGAAGAAGCAATAACATAAGATTATAAATATGCTATAATAGTTCCAACTAAGATAAAAACACAGTTCTGGTTGGTAGTCCAGACGTAGGCAAGCCTATCAGTAACCTTCCTCCTTGGTTGTCCATTCTTAGGGATAGATTTAAGGAGGTGCTGTTGTGGAAACAATTTCAATTGGATTGACAGTTTATTTTGAAGATGGATTTTGGCATGGTTTGTTTGAACAAGTGTATCGAGAAACTTATCAAGTTTGTCGTGTGACATTTGGTCAGGAGCCAAAAGATGATGAAATTCTAGAGATTTTACAGACTCAGTTTACTCAATTATCTTTTAGTCCAGAAACTACAGTTAAGCAACATGTAAAAATCAAGAATCCTAAACGATTACAACGAATGGTGAGGAAACAAGTAAATCAAAAAGTTTCTTCCAAGTCGAAAGAACTATTGCAGTTGCAGTATGAGGAAAGGAAAAAGATTTCAAAACATCAATCTAGTGTCCAAAAGCAATTGCTCAAACAAGAGAAATTCGAACGCAAACAGCAAAAACGTAGAGAGAAGCACAGGGGGCATTAACTCACTTGTTTCCATATTTGATCAATCCTCCATAGACTGGAGGATTTTTTGAATATTATGTGTGAGATGTGATATACTATTCACATCTTTAAACTTATAAGTGTGAGATAAGGAGAAAGCTATGCCTGTAAATGAATATGGTCAGATGATTGGTGAACCTGTAGACGATACACCTGAAGTGTTACCGTCGCTTGTACGGATAGAAGGACAGTATACGATTATCGAAGCTCTGTCAGTGGAAAAGCATGCGGAGGATTTGCTGGCTGTTTATGGTCCAGAATCACCTCGAGAGATGTGGACCTATCTCTTTCAACCACCAGTAGAAAATCTTGAAGAATTAATTGTTGCTTTAAAGCAGATGATTGAGCGCAAGGATCGCTTCTATTATGCGATTATCGATAAAGTGACTGGAAAGGCGCTGGGGACTTTTTCTCTCATGCGCATTGACCAAGCCAATCGCGTGATTGAAGTTGGCGCGGTGACATTTTCTCCGGCTCTTAAACAGACCAGGATGGGAACAGAAGCCCACTATTTGCTAGCTCGTTATGTCTTTGAAGAGCTCAACTATCGCCGTTATGAGTGGAAATGTGATGCACTAAATCTACCTTCTAGAAAAGCGGCAGAACGTTTGGGTTTTATCTACGAAGGCACTTTCCGTCAAGCTGTTATTTATAAAGGGCGTACTAGGGATACGGACTGGATGTCTATGATTGATAAGGACTGGCCAAAGGTCAAAGCTCGTTTTGAATCGTGGTTGAGTCCAGATAATTTTGATGAAAATGGGGAGCAGTTGAAATCCCTTAGAGAATGTTAGAAAGGTTTGTTATGATTAAGATTACAAAAGAAACATCTGTTTCACTTGATGACGTTTTGCATCTCTACCAGGCAGTTGGTTGGACAAATTATACCAATCAGCCTCAAATGTTAGCCCAGGCTCTGACTCATTCACTGTCCATTTATCTAGCGCGTGATGGTGAGGAAATCGTTGGTCTAGTTCGCTTGATTGGAGACGGTTTTTCTTCGGTTTTTGTCCAGGATTTGATTGTCTTGCCTACTTATCAGCGTCAAGGAATTGGCAGCACCTTGATGAAGCAGGCTTTATCCGATTATAAGGATACCTACCAAATCCAACTAGCGACAGAAGAGTCTGAAAAGACTCTTGGATTTTATCGTTCCTTAGGTTTTGAAACCTTGTCTAGCTTCCAGTGTACGGGCATGATTTGGGTGGACCGAAAAAAATTAAAATAATCTTTTTCACTTAAGCTAACTTTAAGTCTTACCCTGTATCATGTAATTATTAAATAAAGACCTCCTAACTTTATTTAATGGAAATCCTAAAACTTTTTTCATCATAATCTCCCTAAAGAAGTCACCAAATTCGGTGGCTTTTTTCTTGTTTGCTTTTAGCAATTTTTAATCAGTATTTTTCATTTTTGAACAAAATTAAAAAACTAGAAATTCTTAAGTTAACTTTAAGCCTGCTTGTGTATCATGTAACCATTAAATAAAGACCTCCCAATACTCTTCGAAAATCTCACCATACTTCGTTAGAGTCGACTTACCTAACTTTAGTTATGCTTGCGTCGCTCTGCCTAGTCTGATTTCGATTTTCATTGAGTAACCTTTATTTAATAGAAATCCTAAACTTTTCTTTTTCATAATAATCTCCCTAATGAAGCCACCAAATTCGGTGGCTTTTTTGTTTGTGGGCTGGATTTTTGCTATAATAGGAGCATGAGTAGAATTTTAGATAATGAAATCATGGGCGATGAGGAGTTGGTAGAACGTACCCTTCGTCCCCAATATTTACGTGAATATATCGGTCAAGACAAGGTTAAAGACCAGCTTCAAATCTTTATTGAAGCAGCAAAAATGCGTGACGAGGCGCTAGACCATGTTCTTTTGTTTGGCCCTCCAGGTCTCGGGAAGACAACCATGGCTTTTGTCATTGCCAATGAACTGGGAGTCAATCTCAAACAAACGTCTGGTCCCGTTATCGAAAAAGCCGGTGATCTGGTAGCGATTTTGAATGACTTGGAGCCAGGAGATGTTCTTTTCATTGATGAGATTCATCGCTTGCCTATGTCGGTGGAAGAGGTGCTTTACAGTGCTATGGAAGACTTCTACATCGACATCATGATTGGTGCGGGGGAAGGTAGTCGCAGTGTCCATCTAGAATTACCACCTTTTACCTTGATTGGTGCGACGACACGAGCAGGAATGCTGTCAAATCCTCTTCGTGCACGTTTCGGGATTACTGGCCACATGGAGTATTATGCCCATGATGACTTGACAGAGATTGTCGAGCGGACGGCAGATATTTTTGAGATGGAAATCACCCATGAAGCTGCTGCTGAGTTGGCTCTCCGTAGCCGTGGAACTCCTCGTATTGCCAATCGTCTTCTCAAGCGCGTGCGCGACTTTGCACAGATTATGGGCGATGGCTTGATTGATGATGTGATTACGGATAAGGCTTTGACCATGCTGGATGTAGACCATGAAGGTTTGGACTATGTGGACCAGAAAATTCTCCGCACCATGATTGAGATGTACGGTGGCGGTCCTGTCGGTCTAGGAACACTTTCTGTTAATATCGCGGAAGAACGTGAGACGGTTGAGGATATGTACGAACCTTACCTAATCCAGAAAGGCTTTATCATGCGAACTCGTTCAGGTCGGGTCGCGACAGCTAAGGCATATGAACATTTGGGATATGAATACATTGAAAAATAAGGTTGAAATCTTAGACTTTTTCAGAGATAATTCTGACATGATGGCTATTCTGACTATCATCCGTGACTTGGAATTAAATGATTCCTGGTTGGCAGCAGGTTCGGTCCGAAATTTTATCTGGAATCTCTTGTCAGATAAGCCAGCCTTTGACCGTGAAACGGATGTGGATGTGATTTTCTTTGATCCAGATGTGAGTTACGAAGAAACGCTGGCTATAGAGAACAAGTTGAGGGAGGCCTTTCCCCAGTATCAATGGGAGCTGAAAAATCAGGTCTATATGCACCAACACAGTCCCCATACACCGCCGTATAGAAATTCCTGCGATGCCATGAGTAAATATCCTGAACGTTGTACGGCAGTAGGACTTCGCTTGCATGCTGACGCAACTTTAGAGCTCTTTGAGCCTTATGGTTTGGAGGATATTTTGAACTTTCAGGTTCGACCGACTCCTCATTTTTTAGAAAATGAAGACCGAATGAAGCTCTATCAAAAGCGTTTATCTAAGAAAAACTGGCGAGAAAAATGGCAAAATCTTACAGTTAAAAATACTTAAGGAAACTTTAAGATAGGAGCTGTATACTTATTTCATAAGTTAAGAAGAACTTAACTTTAACTCCTAAAACTTTTTCATAATAATCTCCCTATAAAAAATTAAGTCGCCCAATCAGGCGGCTTTTTTTGGTGTGAACTAAAGTGTCATCTTATCACTGTTAAGATTATGGTAGAGGTGACAAAATCTAGAGGAATCAAACTAAGCAAGTTTGAAAAAACAGGAACTCAAAGTTCACTGATATTCCTTTTGCTTATAAAATGAAAAAAATGAAACTTAGAAGGTTAAAATATGGTAAAAAATCGTCAAAAAGTTTAGACATAGATGTCAAAAATGTGCTATAATATAATGATTAAAACATTAGTCTATATTATAATTTTTTGAATATATATGCTGATAAAGATGATAAAATAAGTAAAACTCCAAATTATAGCCATTATTTACAAAAAAATATAAATAAGACTTTGTTTTATAAAAAAACGAAATCCAAGGAGATTTTAAAAATGTTTTTTAGACGTCAGGAAGGACGATATAGAGAAACAGACCGTGTTACCCGATATAAGTTGATTAAGTCGGGGAAACATTGGTTACGTGCATCAACGTCGCTATTTGGCTTGTTTAAAGTTCTTCGAGGTGGTATTGATACAGCCCAAGTTACAACTGAAGTTGTAGAAGATCGTGTGTCTACCTCTCTAACTGGATTAGATATCCTTAAGGGGATAGCCGCCGCAGGAGCAGTGGTTGGTGGTGGAGTTGCCACTCACACGCAAGTTCATGCCAATGAACAAGTTGCTGTGGAGAAGGTGGTTGAAGGAACCGATGCTCTCGCTACTTCCGACCAAGCTGTCTTGGGAACTGTCAATAAAGATGATGAGCAACAAGCTTCTGTTTCGACATCTAACTCTGTCAGTGAGAGTGTCTCTATCTCGGCTTCAACAAGTGCATCTGAGTCCGTAAGTACCTCGGCTTCAACAAGTGCATCTGAGTCCGTAAGTACCTCGGCTTCAACAAGTGCATCTGAGTCCGCAAGTGCTTCGACTTCAACGAGCACTTCAGCATCAACAAGTACATCTGTATCAGCATCAGCAAGTTCAGCTGTAAGTAGTTCACAGACAGCTACTGTAGATACTCCACAAGCGGAAAGTCAAGCAGAATCTGGTAGAACTAGTGCCCAAGAAACTGCTAGCCAAAAGGAAACTGCTACTCCAACTTTGGATGGTAAGGTAACACTTACCACTGCTATTTCTAATGTAGAAAACTTTAGCCCTAAACAAGGGGATGTGACGACTACTGTTACTACAGCCATTGCTGCTACTGTAACATCAGAAGCGACAGCTAAGAAGGTGGAAGAGGACCGCAAAAAACTAGCTAAACTATCAGCTGAGATGGGTGAATATCTAGCTAAAGCTGCTGGTTTACCAAATACCGATTCAGCTATCACTAAGGTGAATGCTGCTGTAGTAGAGATTGAAAAAGCACTTGCAAATCCAACTGCTGATTTGACAGCAGTCGTGCAAAAAGCTACTTCAGCTCGCAATTCCATCGTGAATGCTGTGACACGTGCAAATTCAGGTCAACGTGATAGCCGTAATGGACAGGCGATGCCGACAGGGGAAAATCTCAGAGGTTTTGCACCTAAAACTCAGAATGAGCAAACAACAGCAAATATTGTATCTGGGACTTTTTCACCGACTAGTCGTGAGGTAAAATGGACAATCTGGATGAATGCCCAGAGTCCTCATGCCTATGCGGGTTTGATTGCTAAGGTCGATCCAAATACGACAATCACAGCAGCCTATCTAAATGGTGTGAAAATGGACTTGCAAAGCCAGTCCAACAATGAGTATATTTTCCAGAATCGTCATGGTTACAGTGCCAGAAAAAACTTGGATGCCACTATTGAGATTGTTGCAACAGCCAATAATAGCTCAAGTCAGGCAACCTTGGATGCACAAGTTGCGACAAGTAGTAGGGAGTTTTCAGCAAGTAACCCTCCTGGCAACTACACTTCTGTAATGACCAGTACTGTTAAAACAGGACCGAAGACTACAACACCTGAAAAGCCGGTGAATCCAAGTACTCCAGGTAATTCTGCACAAACGGATGAAAAACCAACTGTTACCATGCCATCGCGCATTGAGGTGTATAATGATGATGCAGTAAGCTATAATATTGACTTCAATGACGATAAAGCCTTACAAGATTTTTGGGAAAATCCAAAAAATACAACTATTAAAGGCTTGATGGGAGAACATTTCCCAGGTAAATATGGTTTCGCCACGGTTCAAACAAATAATAAAGGTCAAGTAGTTGGATGGGTTTTTGATAATAAAACATGGACTGCAAGAGTTTATGGAACTGTAGGTAGAACTGGTAACACTTGGGATCCTATGACACCTGGTGAATACACTGTTGAATATCAAGCAAGTGATAGTCCTGGAATTCAGTGGGGAAAAGCAACTACAACATTTGTTATTAGAGGATTTAATGAACGTCAAGATCCTGTTAGTGGTGCGACAGTAGATGTTAAAAATCCTTCCGCACTAACACAAAAAGAAAAGGATCAAGTTCTTGAAAACTTTAAGCAGGCAAATGCAAGCATCCTTTCTAACACAGACTATAAAAAAGGTAACGAAATTGGTTCGCTTGCTATATCTGATAGTGGTGTAATTACAATTACTTATCGAGATAAGACAGTGGATATTGTCCAAAGTAGCCTGAAAGATTTAACGTCTGAGAGCATCTCGCTTAGCAACTCTATTTCTACAGCTGTGAGCCAAAGTGCCTCAACAAGCGCATCTAAGTCAGCGTCGACAAGTGCAAGCCAAAGTGCCTCAACAAGTGCATCTAAGTCAGCGTCGACAAGTGCAAGCCAAAGTGCCTTGACAAGTGCGTCTAAGTCAGCATCGACAAGTGCAAGCCGAAGTGCCTCAACAAGCGCATCTAAGTCAGCGTCGACAAGTGCGAGCCGAAGTGCCTCAACAAGCGCGTCTAAGTCGGCGTCGACAAGTGCAAGCCGAAGTGCTTCAACAAGTGCGTCTAAGTCAGCGTCGACAAGTGCAAGCCAAAGTGCCTCAACAAGCGCATCTAAGTCAGCGTCGACAAGTGCGAGCCAAAGTGCCTCAACAAGGCTCTAAGTCAGCTCGACAAGTGCAAGCCGAAGTGCTTCAACAAGCGCATCTAAGTCAGTGTCGACAAGTGCAAGCCAAAGTGCTTCAACAAGCGCATCTAAGTCAGCGTCGACAAGTGTGAGCCGAAGTGCCTCAACAAGCGCAAGCACGTCAGCTTCAACAAGTGCAAGCACATCAGCAAGCACATCTGCTTCAACAAGCGCAAGCACATCAGCAAGCACATCAGCAAGTACGTCAGCTTCAACAAGTGCAAGTACATCAGCAAGCACGTCAGCTTCAACAAGTGCAAGCACGTCAGCAAGTACATCAGCTTCAACAAGCGCAAGCACATCAGCAAGCACGTCAGCTTCAACAAGCGCAAGCACATCAGCAAGCACATCAGCTTCAACAAGTGCAAGTACATCAGCTAGCACATCAGCAAGCACATCAGCTTCAACAAGCGCAAGCACATCAGCAAGCACATCAGCTTCAACAAGCGCAAGTACGTCAGCAAGCACATCAGCTTCAACAAGTGCAAGTACATCAGCAAGCACGTCAGCGTCAACAAGCGCAAGCACATCAGCAAGCACGTCAGCTTCAACAAGTGCAAGCACATCAGCTAGCACATCAGCAAGCACGTCAGCTTCAACAAGTGCAAGCACATCAGCAAGCACGTCAGCTTCAACAAGTGCAAGTACATCAGCAGCACATCAGCTTCAACAAGTGCAAGTACATCAGCTAGCACGTCAGCAAGCACATCAGCTTCAACAAGTGCAAGCACATCAGCAAGCACGTCAGCTTCAACAAGTGCAAG
>NZ_AJML01000002.1:0-53552 GCF_000259525.1 Streptococcus sp. SK140
TACTGGACTGTTGCCCCATTTGCAACACGATTAGCAATATAGTCCTCTGGTTCGTTTTTCAATAGATTTTCCAGTCCAACATTCTTCAAGTATTCGTTTTCACTTGCTTTTTTGAGATCCAGTGTTTGGAAATCATAGCTAGTCTTGGTTTCCATCTCTTTCTCATTTAAAAGAGTCGTTTCGATGGTAAATCCTGAAATTTTTCGAGCCGCTTGAACAGACTCATCCTTGTCCTCAGCTTCTTTTAGAGCTTTTTTAGCTTCATCTAATCCTCGCTCAGAAATATAATTTTTTAAATCTTCTGATACTGGACGCTTTTGCTGAATGGTCAAGCTTAAAAATTGATTGCCTTTGTAGGTAATGATTTGAGTTTGCTGTGCTCCACTCTCATCAGCTGGCAAAACCAAGGTCTTGGTAACAACTGTATTCTTGGTTGCATTTTCTAATACGGGCAAGGTAGACTGTAGGGCTTCTTGAGAACTCTCAGTAGTTGAAGCTGCTGTTTCTTTTTTCTGACCACATCCAACGAGCAAAAATAGTGCTGCGAATGTTCCAATAACTAACTTTTTCATAAATCCTCACATGTTATCCAATTTAAATATTAGAGAAGGCCAGGAGTCACTCCCAGCCTTGATGTTTTATAGAGCCGCACGTAAACGCGCTTCTGCATTTTCCACATTACGGACAGAGCGTGGCAAAAAGGCACGGATATCGTCTTCTTTATAGCCGACTTGTAGGCGTTTCTCATCTACAAGAATCGGACTTTTCAAGATACGTGGTGTTTCCATGATTAGGTTGAGCACTTCATTGACACTCAAATCTTCGATATCAACACCAAGAGCCTTTGCATAACGATTTTTCGATGATACGATACTTGCAATTCCATTGTCTGTTTTTGTCAAAATATCAAGTAGTTCTTCTCTCGTGATTCCTTCCTTACCGAGGTTTTGTTCTTTATAACTTAACTGGTGGGCATTGAGCCAGGTCTTCGCTTTTTTACAGCTAGTACAACTTGAGACTGTATAAATTTTGATCATGTACCTACCCCTTTCGCTACATGTTACTATCAGTTTAGACTATTATACCATAAAAAACATCGGACTTGCGACCTATTTTTAAAAATTTTTAACTTTTTTGGCAATTTTTGAACTTTTTTCTTGACAAAATACGAACTATAACCATTCTTTATACTTCTTAATGTAAAATTTCTTAATAACTGTAACGCTAAACATATACAAGAAAATAATACAGATTAAGAACAAGAAGTAAGGAAATCCTAAGGGTGCTAGACGAAGGATATTTACTAGTGGTCCATAAGGTAGGCTGGTTACGAAAAAGGCTGCAATCAGAGTCATCAAAATCACAAGCCAAGCTGGTCTGCTTTGTAGAAAAGGAACTTTTGCTGTACGAAGCATATGGATGACCATGGTTTGAGACCACATAGATTCGATGAACCATCCTGTTTGGAACAAGATAATAAACTGAAGGGCAGATTCAGATCCATGAACATAGTGATGGCCTGTCACCAAAGGAACAATGATAAAGTAGAGGAAGATAAAGGTCAAAATATCAAAGACAGATGAGATTGGTCCCATCCAAACCATAAATCGCGTAATGGATTTTGCTTCCCATGTATGGGGTTGTTTAAGGAAGTCTTGATCCACATTATCAAATGGCAATGCCACACAAGACAAATCATAGACTAGGTTTAGGACAATGAGATGAACAGGAGCCATTGGTAAAAATGGTAAGAAAATACTCGCAACAAGGAGTGAGAAGATATTCCCAAAGTTTGAACTAACGGTCATCTTGATGTACTTGGTCATGTTGGCGTAGACCTTACGACCCTCAACGATACCAGTTTCAAGAACCATGAGATCCTTGTCTAGCAAAATAACATCCGCAGTTTCCTTGGCGATGTCTACTGCTGTATCTACAGAAATACCGACATCTGCCACCTTCATGGATGGAGCGTCATTAATACCGTCACCCATATAACCAACACCGTGACCATTTTTCTTTAACTGTAGAATGATACGGGCTTTTTGATCAGGAGACAATTTAGCAAATACTGTTACACTTTCAACCGCTTCTGCCAATTCTTGATCTGTCATTTGGTCAATGTCAGCCCCTAAGAGCATATGCTCAACGTCCAAACCAACCTTTTCACAAATGGCTTGGGTTACTTTTTCGTTATCCCCAGTTAAAATTTTTGTTTTGACACCATGCTCAAGTAGAGCTTGAATGGCTGGTGCTGCAGATGGTTTTGGCGGATCCAAAAAGGCAAGGTAACCTGTAAGGATCATGTCACTTTCATCAGTCACAGCATAGGCATAATCTTCACGTAGACCTGACTTGTAACCAACACCTAAAACACGCAAACCTTGACGGTTTAATTGACCAACTTCTGCTAATACTTCTTGGCGAATGTCTTCGGTTAGGGGAATGATTTCTCCGCGATATTCCACATGAGTCGAAATGTTCAACATTTCTTCCAAAGCACCTTTAGTAACCATACTAACGACATTGCTGTCGTCTTTGACGATGACACTCATGCGTCTGCGTTCAAAGTCAAAAGGCAGTTCATCAATCTTTTGGAAGATTTTATCCAAATCTTGTAGAATAGCGTGTTCTTTGGATTCTTTTTCAGTTCTACTGATAATGGCACGGTCCATCAAGTTTTTCAAACCTGTTTGGAAATGTGAATTTAGATAAGCTCTTCTTAAGACCGCCATATCCAAATCACCATGGATATCCAAGGGATATTCTAAGACAATCTCATCTTGCGTTAGAGTTCCTGTTTTGTCCGTACATAGGATATCGATTGCTCCTAGGTCTTGAATAGCATTGAGTTTTTTGATAACCACCTTTTCCTTGGCCATGATAATGGAACCTTTGGCCAAGCTGGCTGTGATAATCATTGGAAGCATTTCTGGTGTCAGTCCGACACCGACACTCAAGGCAAAGACTCCAGCCTCTAGCCAGTCTCCATCGGTCAACCCATTTGCAAAAAACACAATCGGAACCATGACAAGCATCAAGCGGATCAAGAGCCAAGAAATGCTGTTCATTTCACGTTCAAAAGAAGTTGGCTCATCATAGGTGTTGAGAGTTTGCTCAATAGCTCCCATCATGGTGTCATCACCAACAGCGAGAACCATAGCTGTAGCACTTCCTGAGATAACGTTTGTCCCCATGAATGCCAAAGATTCTGCTTCTAAAAGACTCTCTATATTTTGACTAGTGGCTTTATTTAAAGCAAGCTTTTCGACTGCATCGCTTTCTCCAGTCAAACCTGACTGTTGAACAAAAAAGTCGCGGGATTCAAACAAGATAACATCTGCAGGAATCATATCTCCCGCACTCAATTTCACGAGGTCTCCCACAACCAACTCATCGATAGGTAACTCTTGTTCAAGACCATCGCGAATAACAGTTGCTGTGTTGACAATCATTTTTGAAAGATTGGTTGTTGCCTTATCGCTTCGCAATTCTTGGACAAAACGGATGCCTCCTGAAATCAAAACCAAGACAACGATAATGATAGATGTCGTTGGATCTTCTTGACCAGGTTTGGCAAGCCAGACATTTGTAACGAGAGAGATAAAGGCAATCACAAGCAAAATGATTGTGAAAGGATTGATAATGGACTCATAAATCTTTTTAAAGATGGAATCCTCTTGACCCTTGGTAATGGTGTTTTCACCATATAAGTCACGGTTTTCTTGAACTTGTTCTGAATCTAAACCTTTTTGACTTGTATGGTAAAAAGCTAGACTATCTTTTAATGGGGTTTGAATAGCTGCTGCTAGTCTTTCTTTTGTAGTTTTCATTGGTTTCTCCTATCTGTATGAATGGTAATTTCATACACAGGGACCAATCACTTTATAAGGACAAAACGACACAAATCAGCGATTGGCTGTGTATGTGCGGTTCTGGATGATCGTCAATTTGCATCGTTTGTCTCCTTTCTTCTAAAACAGCAGAAAGTCCTGCCATAAAATGGCAGGACTAAAAAACTTATGATCTGTTTTCGTTCAAGCTTTAACTCCATAGGGCGATGTAATGAGCTTAGTCTTGACCTTCGCGACCAGGACTGTTGACCAACGAGTAGTGTCTCCACTGCTTTGCGGTAGTCATCCGTATCCCTATGGTAGCCTCACCTACCGTTTTCGCCTTTCAGTATAAACCTTTAACTCGTAAAAGTCAACAATTTATCTCATTTTTCTTAGATTACGATTAATTCTTTTGGAGCAAGGGTTAATAACTCACAACCTGTATCTGTAATCAGGATATCATCTTCGATACGAACCCCGTATTTACCTTCAATATAAATACCTGGTTCATCAGTCAAGACCATACCAGTTTTGATAACTTCTTTGGAAGTTTGGCTAAAGTACGGTTCTTCGTGGATATCAAGTCCGATACCGTGCCCGATACCGTGTGTAAAGTATTCTCCATAGCCTGCTTCCACAATGATATCACGAGGGATTTTATCAAAATCACGGAAACCTAAGCCAGCCTTAGCTTGGTCAATCAATGCTTGGTTAGCCTTCAAAACGGTGTTGTAGATTTCTGCTTGTTCATCACTGACATGACCTAGGTAGATGGTACGTGTCATATCACTGACATAATGGTCATAAAGACAACCGAAGTCCATGGTAATAGCTTCGCCTAGTTCTACTGGCTTGTGCATTGGGTGGGCATGAGGTTTAGAAGAGTTGATCCCACTAGCTAGAATCGTGTCAAAAGACAAACCAGCAGCGCCTAAGTCACGCATACGGAAGTCCAGGAAGTTGGCAATTTCAATTTCTGTCTTACCTGGCTTGATAAAGTCAAGGGCATCGTGGAAAGCTTGGTCTGAGATGGAACAAGCCTTACGAATCGTCGCGATCTCTGTCTCATCCTTAATCATACGAAGGGTTTCAACAAACTGAGTTTGTGGAACTAGTTCCAAACCTTCAAAAGTAGCTTGCATACGGTGGTAATAAGAAACTGAAATCTCATCTTCAAAACCGATGCGAGAAAGACCCATATCTTTTGCAATCTTTGCGATAGTTGCCAACTCGTCACGCTCTGCAAAAATCTCAAAACCAGTTACTTCTTGCTTAGCAGCGATAATATAGCGGGCATCTGTCACCAAGACTTGACGGTCACGACTGATAAAGACTGTCCCATTTGAACCCCAAAATCCTGTCAAATAGTAGACATTTTTAAGGTTATTGATAATGATTCCATCTAGTTCTTTTTCTTGCATTTTATCTAAAAATACTTGCACACGTTTATTCATGATGTAACTTTCCTTTCAAATACTGTCCTGTATAGCTAGCTTCATTGGCAGCTACTTCCTCTGGTGTTCCTGTTGCGATAATAGTTCCGCCACCGACACCACCTTCTGGTCCTAAGTCGATAATATGGTCTGCTGTTTTGATGACATCCAGATTGTGCTCGATCACGAGAACTGTATTTCCATCATCGACAAAGCGAGACAAAACGGTGAGTAGGCGAGCAATGTCCTCGGTATGCAAACCAGTTGTCGGTTCATCTAAAATGTAGAAAGACTTACCTGTCGAGCGTTTGTGGAGTTCACTAGCTAACTTCATACGTTGCGCTTCTCCACCAGAAAGAGTTGTGGCAGGTTGTCCCAAGGTCACATAACCTAGACCTACATCCTTGATTGTCTGGAGTTTGCGTTGAATTTTTGGAATGTGTTTGAAAAATTCTACCGCATCGTTGACGGTCATATCCAATACTTGCGAGATATTCTTTTCCTTGTAGTGAACTTCTAGCGTTTCACTGTTGTAGCGAGTCCCATGACAGACTTCGCAAGCTACGTAAACATCTGGCAAGAAGTGCATCTCAATCTTGATAATCCCGTCACCCGAGCAAGCTTCACAACGCCCACCCTTGACGTTGAAACTGAAACGCCCCTTCTTATAACCACGAATCTTGGCTTCATTTGTCTGAGCAAAGAGGTCTCGAATGTCATCAAAGACACCTGTATAGGTCGCAGGATTAGACCTCGGTGTCCGTCCGATTGGACTTTGATCAATATCTATCAGACGGTCGATATGCTCGATTCCTGTAATGGTTTTAAACTTACCAGGCTTGTCTGAATTGCGATTGAGTTTTTGAGCAATAGCTTTTTTGAGAATACTGTTAATGAGGGTCGACTTCCCTGAACCAGATACCCCTGTCACTGCAATGAATTTCCCGAGTGGGAAGCGAGCGGTGATATTTTGCAAGTTGTTCTCACGCGCACCTGTCACTTCGATAAAACGTCCATTTCCAACGCGACGTTCTGACGGCACTGGAATCGCGCGTTTCCCTGACAGATACTGTCCTGTAATGGATTTGCTGTTGCGAGCTACCTGCTTAGGCGTTCCTGCAGCAACAATTTCTCCACCAAAGACTCCCGCTCCAGGACCGACGTCAATCAGATAATCAGCTTCTCGCATAGTGTCTTCATCGTGTTCTACCACGATCAAGGTGTTCCCCAAGTCACGCATCTTTTTCAGACTGGCAATCAAACGGTCATTGTCCCTCTGGTGAAGACCGATGGACGGCTCATCAAGGATATAGAGAACTCCTGAGAGATTGGAACCAATCTGGGTCGCTAAGCGAATACGTTGACTCTCCCCACCTGATAGGGTTCCTGCCGAGCGGGATAACGTTAAATAGTTAAGGCCCACGTTATTTAGGAAAGTCAAGCGGTCCTTGATTTCCTTGAGGATAGGACGAGCAATGATAGCTTCATTTTCAGATAAGGTTAGCTGGTCAATAACTTCCAAATGGTCTGCAATGGAGAGGTCTGAAATTTCTCCGATATGGAGTCCTTTTTCTCCCCCTACTCGAACAGATAAGGCCTGGTCATTGAGACGATAACCATGACAGGTGCCACAAGTCAGCTCGTTCATATAAAGACGCATCTGTGTACGAGTGTAGTCGCTATTGGTTTCATGATAGCGACGCTTGATATTGCCAAGCACTCCCTCAAATGGAATATCGATATCACGAACTCCACCAAATTCATTCTCATAGTGGAAATGGAATTCTTTCCCATCTGAACCATAGAAAATGAGATGTTTATCCGCCTCAGACAAGTCCTCAAAAGGCCTATCCATATCCACTCCAAAAGCTGTCATAGCTTGTTCCAGCATGTTTGGATAATAGTTAGAAGAGATAGGGTTCCAAGGCGCCAAAGCGCCCTCGCGAAGAGTCTTGCTAGCATCTGGCACTACCAAGTCCGTATCAACCTCTAGCTTGATTCCCAAACCATCACACTCACTACAGGAGCCAAAGGGTGCATTGAAGGAGAAGAGACGGGGTTCTAGCTCTGGAACTGTAAAACCACAGACTGGACAAGCGTAGTGTTCTGAGAAGAGCAACTCTGAATCATCCATAGTATCAATAACGACATAACCTTCAGCGATACGGAGAGCTGCTTCAATCGAATCGAAGAGACGACTACGGATACCTTCTTTGATAATGATACGGTCTACCACCACATCAATGTTGTGTTGCTTATTCTTTTCAAGTTCAGGAACTTCAGTCACGTCGTAGACAACTCCATCGACACGGACACGGACGTAACCATCCTTTTGAATCTTTTCAATCAGCGTCTTGTGTTGCCCTTTTTTCTTACGAATGACAGGAGCCAAAATCTGCAAGCGTTGGCGTTCTGGCAATTCCAAAACCTTATCCACAATCTGCTCTACAGACGAAGCCTTGATAGCCCCATGTCCATTGATACAGTAGGGTGTCCCTACACGTGCATAGAGAAGACGTAGATAATCGTTGATTTCCGTCGTTGTTCCAACCGTCGAACGAGGATTTTTACTGGTCGTTTTCTGGTCAATGGAAATGGCAGGGCTGAGACCATCGATAGAATCCACATCTGGCTTTTCCATATTGCCCAAGAACTGACGAGCATAGGCTGACAGACTTTCAACGTAGCGACGTTGTCCTTCTGCATAAAGGGTATCAAAGGCCAAACTAGACTTTCCTGATCCAGATAGTCCCGTCACCACAACTAGCTTGTCACGCGGAATTTCCACATCTATATTTTTTAAATTATGGGCGCGTGCCCCATGGATGACAATCTTATCTTGCATATTACTTCTTTCTAGTTCATTGTTGCTTTCCATTATACCAAAAAAAGTGAAATTCTATTACCAAAAAAGCCGATTTTGTAGTATAATAGTACGGTGTCAAAAATCACTGAAACACGGATTAGATTAGGAAAGGATAGGAGATATGAAACAAGTCTTTCTCTCAACAACAACTGAATTTAAAGAGATTGATACGCTCCAGCCGGGCACTTGGATCAATCTCGTCAATCCTACTCAAAGCGAATCGATGGAAATCGCCTCAGCCTTTGATATTGATATCGCCGATCTCCGTGCACCACTCGATGCGGAAGAGATGTCACGTATCACCATCGAAGATGAGTACACTTTGATCATCGTAGACGTCCCAATCACAGAGGAAAGAAATAACCAGACCTACTATGTGACTATTCCCTTGGGGATTATCATCACAGAAGAGGCTATTATTACCACTTGCTTGGAGCCTCTACCACTTCTTGATGTCTTTATCAATCGTAGGCTTCGAAATTTCTATACCTTCATGCGTTCGCGCTTCATCTTCCAAATCCTCTACCGCAATGCGGAGATTTACCTAACAGCCCTCCGTTCAATCGAACGTAAGAGTGAGCAGATTGAAAGCCAACTTCACAAATCTACTCGAAACGAAGAATTGATTGAACTCATGGAGTTGGAAAAGACTATCGTCTACTTCAAAGCTTCACTTAAGACAAATGAGCGCGTGATTAAAAAATTGACCAGCGCAACTAGCAATATCAAGAAATATCTCGAAGACGAAGACTTACTGGAAGATACCTTGATTGAAACGCAACAGGCCATCGAGATGGCGGACATCTATGGAAACGTCCTTCACTCTATGACAGAGACCTTCGCTTCTATTATTTCAAACAACCAGAACAATATCATGAAAACCTTGGCACTTGTGACCATCGTTATGTCCATCCCGACCATGATTTTCTCAGCTTACGGAATGAACTTTAAGGATAATGAAATTCCTTTAAACGGAGAACCGCATGCTTTCTGGCTCATCGTCTTTATCGCCTTTGCTATGAGTGTTTCTCTCACTCTTTACCTCATCCATAAAAAATGGTTCTAAACAGGAGTTATTATGTCACAGATTGATTTAAAAGAATTAACCAAGAAAAACCAAGAATTTATCCACATTGCAACCCAACAATTTCTCAAGGACGGAAAAACCGACGCTGAAATCAAGGCCATCCTTGAAGAAGTCATTCCTCATATCCTTGAAGAACAACCAAAAGGTGTAACTGCTCGTTCAATTTACGGAGCACCAACTCACTGGGCTCACAGCTTTAGCGAAAAAGAGCAATACGAGAAAGAACATCCAAAGGAAAACGACGATCCAAAATTGATGATGTTGGATTCAGCCCTTTTCATTACAGGACTGTTTGCAGTAGTTAGTGCCTTGATGAGCTTCTTCTCAAACCAACCAGTGGCTTACGGTTTGGTAACACTCATCAGTGTAGGGGCCTTCGGAGGAGTTGCCTTCTACCTTCTCTACCACTTCATCTACCGCTACTACGGACCAGATACTGACCGTAGCCAACGTCCTCCATTCTGGAAATCACTTTTGGTTATGTTAGCAACCATGTTTGCCTGGGTCTTCATCCTCTTCTTGAGTAACTTCCTTCCACAAGCCATCAACATCAGCCTACCACCTCTTGTTTTGATGGTTATCGGAGGAGCTCTCCTTGCCCTACGTTTCTACCTCAAAAAACGTTTCAACATCAAGAGCGCAAGTGCAGGACCTGCTAGATATTAAGATAAACAATGAAAGTAGTGTGTTTTGTAGACAGACTACTTTTTTTGTAGTTCCAAATCATTTATTGATTCGTCAAAATCATAAATAGACATTTTGTCTAAATTTACTTCAATGTAAAGTCTTCCATTGGAATCCCGAGGTTTTATCCTTGAATCCAAGTTGTTTTTCTGTTATACTAATAAAATAATAAGGAGAAATATATATGACTAAACAGAGAATTAATCAAATTGTTGGTTCAATTGGTGCCTTTATTGGGATTATTGTATTTATAGCCTACATCCCCCAAATTTTTGCCAATTTACAAGGGAACAAAGCTCAACCATTTCAACCTTTATCAGCAGCAATCTCTTGCTTAATCTGGGTCATTTATGGATGGACAAAAGAGCCTAAGAAAGATTGGATTCTAATCATTCCAAACTCGGCCGGGGTTGTCCTTGGCGGACTGACCTTCCTTACTGCTCTATAAGAAATTAACTACTATAATAGCAACCACATCGAGCGGTTGCTTTTTTACTACTTTCTCGATCTAAAAGCCTTTTTCTGATTCTAATTCTTGTTGTTTCCCCTCTTCTTTTGTGATACAATAGCATCAATTTATTTCTAGGAGGATGAGATATGATTTCTACTATTGGTATTGTTAGTTTGTCTAGTGGCATTATCGGAGAAGACTTTGTCAAACACGAAGTGGACTTGGGTATTCAACGTCTCAAGGATCTAGGACTCAATCCTATCTTTTTACCCCATTCGCTAAAAGGCTTAGATTTTATCAAAGAACATCCTGAAGCACGTGCGGAGGATTTGATGCAAGCCTTTTCTGATGATAGTATCGACATGATCCTATGCGCCATCGGTGGAGATGATACCTATCGTTTGTTGCCCTACCTTTTTGAAAATGACCAACTAGAAAAAGTTATCAAACAAAAGATTTTTCTTGGCTTCTCGGATACGACCATGAACCATCTCATGTTGCATAAACTAGGAATCAAGACTTTTTACGGCCAATCATTTCTAGCAGACATTTGTGAGTTAGACAAAGAAATGTTGCCATATAGCTGCCACTACTTTAAAGAATTGATTGAGACTGGAAAAATCTCAGAAATTCGCCCTAGTAACGTTTGGTATGAGGAACGGACTGATTTTAGTCCCAAAGCCTTGGGAACACCTCGTGTCAGCCATGCAAATACAGGTTTTGACTTGTTACAAGGCAATGCTCAGTTTGAGGGAGAAATCCTCGGTGGTTGTCTTGAGTCTCTCTATGATATTTTTGACAACTCTCTACACGCAGATAGCACAGATCTCTGCCAAAAATACAAACTTTTCCCTGACTTGTCAGACTGGGAAGGAAAAATCCTCTTGCTAGAAACAAGTGAAGAAAAGCCTAATCCTGACGACTTCAAAAAGATGTTGCGGACTTTAAAGGAAACTGGTATATTCGAGGTCATCAGAGGACTCTTGGTCGGGAAACCTATGGATGAAACTTTCTATGACGACTATAAAGAGGCACTATTGGATATCATTGATAGCAATATCCCGATTGTCTATAATCTAAATGTTGGTCATGCAACTCCAAGAGCTATTGTCCCCTTTGGAGTCCACGCCCATGTAGATGCAACGGAGCAAGTCATTCGTTTTGACTATAACAAAGAAAGCTGAGATGAATTTCTCAGCTTTTTCTCATTATCATTACTGGCATTCTCATCACATACTACTGATAGCTAAAATGATCAAGGAGAGGCTATTCCCTAACATATGAACAAGTAGGGGATAGTAAATATTCTCCTTTTCTTTCACATAAATAATAGAAAAAGCCAGGCCACCACCTAGATAACCGACTGCACCGACCCACTCTGATAAAGACAAACTGTGCATATGAGTAAGCGCAAAGGCAAGGCCGACCAAAAAGACACTCAGCCAAGTTGGCAGATTTTTCCTCAAATATCTCAATAAAATTTGACGGAAAAAGAGCTCTTCCACTAAAGGTCCGATGATGCAGGCGAAAACGGATATCAGTAATGGTTGTTCTTGAAAGGTACTTTGAATATTCGACTGATTTAGACCTTGTCCGACCAGCCCAAAAAACTGCCTCAACATCTCTGATACAAAACCAAAGACAACAGTCATCAGAATGAGAAAGAGCCAGCCTGTTAAGACGCCAAAGAAGAATTTTCTTTTAGTTTTTCTAATCTCATTCCATTGTTGGATTAATCTATCCTTGAACAAGAAAGAGCCGTATAGTGCTAATACTACATAGACTAGATAATTTGCAATGGTAGACGGCATCAAGGAAGCCAACCATCTAACGCCATCAAACACAAAGAGAATGGTATAGAGGAGCACAAAAATCAGAACTCCCTTATATTTTGTAGACATCATTTAAGACCCTTCCATTCACAAGCATTCTCATGGTCATCAACCAGACCTGCAGCCTGCAGATAGGACAAGACAGCGACTGGTCCAGTGAACTTAAAACCACGTTTTTTGAGATCCTTGGATATTTTTTCAGACAAAGGCGTTTTGGCTGGTGCTTGACTGTAGTCCGGGATATCATTAACAATGGTCTTCCCATCTACAAAAGACCAGAGATAAGCATCAAAAGAGCCATACTCTTTCTGAACTTGTAGAAAGGCCTGGGCATTAGCTCGCGTCGCAAATATCTTGGCACGATTGCGGATAATTACTGGATTATTCATCAAAACTTCTAGCTCTTCATCCGTCATGTCTGCAACAGCTTGAATTTGGTAACCATTAAAAACTTGACGGAAGGCCTGGCGTTTATTGAGCACCGTTTCCCAAGAAAGACCAGCCTGATAGGTCTCCATACAGAGCAACTCAAAAAGTGCCCTGTCATCATGGAGGGCCTGGCCCCACTCCTCATCATGGTAGGCTACATATAGCGGGTTGTTCATTTTGACCCAGCCACAACGTTTTGGCATAGACTTCTCCTATTTCACCAACATCTTGAGGGCAGACTTGATATAGTTCTCAGCTGTATCTGTCGTTCCTTCAAAGAATTTCTTGATTTTCTTAAGCTCAGTTGCCTTGTAGCCCAAAGCCAACATGGCTTCCATAGCTTCTTCCAGTTCTTGGTTGTCACTGCTAGATGGAGCTGCAGTTTTAGCAGGGAGATCGTCTCCTGCCACAACAACTTTCCCTTCTAAGTCCAACACCATCTGTTGGGCTGTTTTCTTACCGATTTTAGGGAACTTGGTCAAGTAGGTGATGTTCTTAGTCTCAATAGCTTGAACGAGACCTGCATTGTCATCAGCTGCGATGATGGCAAGAGCGGAAACAGGACCAATGCCTGACACAGAGATCAAACTGAGAAAGAGCTTTTTCTCGTCTTCTGAGCGAAATCCATAAAGCAGATGGGCGTCCTCACGCACGACTTGATGCACATAAATTTGAGCTTCTTGGTTGACTTGTCCTGAGTAGGCATAGGGGTTAGCTACGTGTAGGATATAGCCGATTCCGTTTGCTTCTAGAACGATGTATTTAGCAGTAATTTTGGTAATAATACCCTTTAGATATTCGTACATAATTTTCCCTTCAATTATACTCAATGAAAATCAAATCTAAACTAGGAAGCTAACCGTAGGCATAACTTGAGTTAGGCAAGGTAAGGCTGACGCAGTTTAGAGAGATTTTCGAAGAGTATTAGTATTTTCCTAGCTCTCGGAGGCTGGTATGATTTTCCTGAATGCGACGGAACATCTTTTCCATGTCCGACTTGGTAAAGTGAACCAAAACAGGACGTCCGTGTGGACAGTTATAGGGGTTATCACATTGAGAGAGTTGATAGAGGAGTTGTCTAGCCGAGTGATCATCGATACGGTGGTTAGCCTTGATAGACCTCTTGCAGGACATCATAATGGCTAGTTCAGCTCGGTATTTCTTGATTGAAACTTCCTTGGTCAAGAGGAGCATGTCGCACATCTCATAGATTCCAGATTCAATTTCCTCCTCTGCCATCCAAATGGGATGTTCGCGCAAGATAAATTGATTCTCCCCGTACTCTGCTAGAAAGACGCCAACTTCCTCTAAAAGAGACATTCTTTCCTTGAGGCGAAGGGAATCATCCGCAGGAAATTCAAAGATATAGGGCACTAGGAGTTGCTGCTGGCTCTGGTCAACATTGCCAATACTTTCGCGATACTCCTCATACTTAACCCGCTCCTGAGCTGCGTGTTGGTCTATGATGTAAAGCCCATCTCTACCTTGGGCAAAGAGATAGGTTCCATGCATCTGACCGAAAAATTCCAACTCCGGGAAGCTTGAAGATTCTTCTCGCTCCAGCTTGTCATAAGCCTTATCCAAACTAGCCATATCTAACTCAGGATGATCCAGTTGGTCGTAACTGATAGACTTTCTCTCTGCAAAATGCAGTTTTGCTGGTTTGGTCAGCTGATCCAAGGTTTCCTTAGCGAAGAGGTTCAAATCCTGTCTTTCTTCAGTCAGATTCACCTGATGGTCTGCTACCTCAGCTTGAGGCGGTCTTGTCAGCTCCGTTTGCTCGTAGTAAAGATTATTTTCTTTAAGCGGGAGAATGGTTTGCTCTACTTTTTCACGATTGCGTACGGTAGACTTTGCCAGATTTTCCAAGGCATCTGGAATCAAGGTCTGTTCCTTGAGACTCTTTGCGATAGCTTCTGAAACCAGTGCCATCAGCTCTCTTTCCTTAGAAATACGCACCTCTTGCTTGGTCGGGTGCACATTGACATCTGCTAGATAAGGATCGATATGGATGTGAATAACAGCTAGCGGAAAACGCCCCACCATAAGCTTGCTGCCGTAACCATCTAAAATGGCACGATTGAGCAGGAAGTTTTTGATATAACGACCATTGATAAAGAGACTGATATAGTTACGATTAGCCCGTGTCAATTCCGGCAAGGACACAAAGCCTGAAATTTCAAAGTCTAGGTCAGAATTCTCAATCTCAACCATTTTTTTGGCACTGGCTAAACCATAAATCCCAGCAATGGCTTGACGCAGTTGACCCGTACCAGCTGTTCGTGTCATTTCCTTGCCATCACTAATCAGGCTAAAAGAAATCTCAGGATGGGCTAGCCCCAGACGGTTGACAATATCAATGATGTGAGACAACTCTGCCTGCTGACTCTTCATATACTTGAGACGAGCCGGTGTGTTGAAAAAGAGATCCTCCACACAAACCTTGGTCCCAACAGGACTGGTCGCTGGAATGATTTCCTCAACTTCTCCCCCACGAGCCACTAGCTTGGTCCCGTGACTGGCACCGTCCACCGCTGTCAACAAAGTCAAAACACTGACAGATGCGATAGAGGGCAGGGCTTCACCACGAAAGCCGAGGGTCCGAATCCGAAAGAGATCTGCCTGATTCTTTATCTTACTAGTGGCATGACGACGGAGGGCCAACTCTACTTCGTCGTGGGCAATCCCGTGACCATTATCTGTTATTTGGATTTTCTTAAGACCAGCTTCTTCAATCTCAACGATAATCTGGCTTGAGCCAGCATCGATAGCATTTTCAACTAATTCTTTGACAACGCTCGCAGGACGCTCGATAACTTCTCCTGCTGCAATCTGGTTGGCCAAGATTTCTGGCAATTCAATAATATGAGACATTTTCCAGCCCCTTTCTCAACTATTTTTATCTATTTCTCTGAAAATAAGCTAGTGCTATTATACCATATTTCACTCGTTTCCAAAAAAGTCCAAGTAGCAACTTTCTTCCCGATTTTACTAGGTTATTTACCAAGTTTGTGGTACAATAGGTAGAAACAATATTTTACAAAGGAGAAAAGACACATGCACATTTTTGATGAGCTAAAAGAGCGTGGTTTGATTTTTCAAACGACTGATGAGGAAGCTTTGCGTAAAGCCCTAGAAGAAGGTCAAGTTTCTTATTATACTGGCTACGATCCAACTGCTGACAGCCTTCACCTAGGCCACCTTGTCGCAATCTTGACAAGTCGTCGCCTGCAACTAGCAGGTCACAAACCTTATGCGCTCGTTGGCGGTGCTACAGGTCTCATAGGAGATCCGTCCTTCAAAGATGCTGAGCGTAGTCTCCAAACAAAAGACACAGTAGATGGCTGGGTCAAGTCTATCCAAGGACAACTTTCTCGCTTTCTTGACTTTGAAAATGGGGAAAATAAAGCTGTCATGGTCAACAACTACGACTGGTTTGGCAGCATCAGCTTCATTGATTTCCTCCGTGATATCGGAAAATACTTCACTGTCAACTACATGATGAGCAAGGAGTCTGTTAAAAAACGGATTGAAACAGGGATTTCTTACACAGAATTTGCCTACCAAATCATGCAAGGGTACGACTTTTTCGTCCTTAACCAAGAGCACAATGTAACCCTCCAAATCGGTGGATCTGACCAATGGGGAAATATGACAGCTGGTACAGAATTGCTTCGTCGTAAGGCTGACAAGACTGGTCACGTAATAACTGTTCCACTCATCACAGACGCAACTGGTAAGAAATTTGGTAAATCTGAAGGGAACGCTGTTTGGCTTAACCCTGAAAAGACTTCTCCATACGAAATGTACCAATTCTGGATGAATGTTATGGACGCTGACGCTGTTCGCTTCTTGAAAATCTTTACTTTCTTGTCACTTGATGAGATTGAAGACATCCGCAAACAATTTGAAGCAGCTCCACACGAACGCTTGGCTCAAAAAGTCCTCGCTCGTGAAGTCGTAACACTTGTTCACGGAGAAGAAGCTTACAAAGAAGCTCTTAACATCACTGAACAACTCTTTGCTGGAAATATCAAAAACCTTTCTGTCAAAGAACTCAAACAAGGACTTCGTGGTGTACCAAACTACCAAGTACAAGCAGACGAAAATCACAACATCGTTGAACTTCTCGTATCTTCTGGCGTGGTTAACTCAAAACGCCAAGCCCGTGAAGACGTACAAAACGGAGCCATCTACGTCAACGGCGACCGCATCCAAGACCTTGACTATGTCTTGAGCGATAGCGATAAATTAGAAAATGAATTGACCGTTATCCGTCGCGGTAAGAAAAAATATTTTGTATTGACTTACTAAATTGTTCAACATTTACCTATAAACAAAGGAGTTAACCTCGATAAAGGTAACTCCTTTTTGCTGTGAATAGTCCCCACCTATCCCTTAATAGACAGGCTACGCAGTACAATGCGTAAGGTTGTTAGATTATGTAAGATAGAAAGATTTGAAGGGCTGAGCCAGTTAAACAAGCCAAAGCCAATCAAACTACTATTTACGACAACGGTATCTTGAATATTCTTCTTGATGAGTGTTTGCAAAGATGATGATAGCGAATCCAACTCTTGGAAGAAATCCAAGCGATTATCTAACAATAAGATATCACTCATCTGCTTAGAAATATCTGCACTCTCATTCATCACCACACCGATATCTGATAGGGTTAGAGCCGCTGAGTCATTCAATCCATCTCCAACCATCAAAATAGTGTGACCTGCTTTCTGCAGTTCCTCTACTAACTCAAATTTCCCATCAGGTTTCAAGTCTGTATAGACCTGATCAAAGGGCAAATCTTTGACTAATTCCTCTGTCCTAACCAGGGTGTCCCCTGTTGCCAGAATCAATTTTTTCCCTTGTGCCTTAAGTTTCTCCAAGGCTGCTTTTGCTTCTTTTCTCAAAGGAGTATGAATACAGAACATTCCAATCAATTCATTCTGGTAGGCTAAGAATAAGAGATTGTAGTGACTCTTGTACTCTTCAATTAAAGCATTTTGTTCTGAACTGATATGAATCTGCTCATCCTGCATCAAGACATAATTCCCAATAAGAACTGGTTGGCCATCTATATGAGATTTGATCCCCTTACTTGCGATATATTGGAGTTTCCCATGCATTTCCTCATGTTCAATTCCCTCTATCTCGGCTTGCTTGACGATGGCATTAGCAATAGGATGATAAATGTGTTCCTCAAGACAGGCACTGATTCTGAGAATATCTTCCTCACTATTGTCTCCAAAAGGTAACACCTTTTCAACTATCGGATAGCTAGTTGTGATTGTTCCCGTCTTATCAAATAAGAAAGTATCAACTTCCAGATATTTCTCCAGAACAGCCCCATCCTTAATCACCATTTCACGGTTCAACCCCTCCTTGATAGCTGTCAAATAAGCTACAGGAGTAGAGATTTTCAAAGCGCAGGAGAAATCGACCAATAGGAAAGAAATAGCCTTAGAAAAAGAACCTGTTAATAGGTAAGTCAGACCAGCCCCCAAGAAATTATATTTGACGACCTTATCCGCCATTTTGATGAAATAGCGTTGTTTCGTTTTCTTGTTTTCTTCAGATTTCTTCATCAACTCAATCAGTTGTAAAATCCGGCTGTTCATCTGATTATCGGTTACACGAATGCGTAACTCTCCAGTTTCTAATACTGTATTTGCACAAACCAAATCAGACTCTCTTTTTTCAACTGGAAAACTCTCTCCCGTCAAGGAACTTTCGTTGACCATACCTAAACCTGAAACTACTTGTCCATCAAACAGAATTTCATTTCCTTGAGATAATACCAAGACATCTCCTATTTGAACATTGGAACTCTTGATACTAACGACCGTATCACCCTGTACTAGGAATACATCGCTCTCTTTTGCAAGAAGACTCTGTTCTAAATCTGTTGCAGTTTTTTTCAAGGACCACTGATCTAAATGATTCCCCAAATCAAGCATAAACATGATATTGCTAGCTGTCTTGGATTGGTTCATAAACAAGGACAATAAAATCGCCGAACAGTCCAAGACCTCCATCGTTAGTTCCTTACGCGCTAGTGTTTGATAGGCTTCTCTAATATAACCCAAAGCCTGATAACAAGTCCATATATAGCGAATAGGATACGGCACAAAACTACGAAAAAGTACACGCTTAATCGCTGCACCTGAAACAATAGAATAAGCACTCTCTTCTCTACGAATGGGAAGAGTCATCAACTCAGAAACTTTCCCTTTATCAATTCTTTTTAAAAAGGCTTCTGCATTATCTAATACAGAAAAGCCTTCTTTTATGCGTAGAGTAAAGTGCTGTTGATCCATGTAAAACTGGATAGACTCAATCCCCTTTTCATCTCTCGCCAAGGAACGAAGATAGTCTTGAATATCCAAGGTGAGTGAAAAAGAAGATGATAGTCGGATATGTTGGTATCCTCTATGTAGCACTTTAAAAGACATATTATTCTCCTATAAGGCTATCTAATTGCTCTTCTTTTTTCTCTTGCTCGTACAAATATTTGGCATCTTGCAAGACATCGTCTCCATGTTGTTTCACAACAGAAACAGATGCATCTAGCCCGTCTTTCAACTTGTAAGCCTTAGCCAAAGCTTTAGAATAACCTTTTTTAGCTTCCTTACTTGCTAAGATTTTCAAACCAAGGGTACCAAATGCGACACCACCCAAAAAGAGTGATGATTTTTTCGCAACTTTTGCAACGGTTAGTACTTCTTTTAACATACTTATTTCCTCCTTATCATTATTATATAGCAATTTAGATATAAAAGCAATTTCATTCTATAAATTGGAGAATTAGTTTTATTTCTACTGAATCTCCCATTTACTTATTCCTAAAGTTGCTTTCATTTGCCTCTTTTGATACACTTAAACTATGAATACAAACCTCAAACCCAAACTCCAGCGCTTTGCTTCTGCTAGTGCCTTTGCCTGCCCTATCTGCCAAGAAAATCTGACCTTGGTAGAGTCTAGTCTTAAATGTGAGAATCGGCATTCTTTTGACCTAGCAAAATTCGGCTATGTCAATCTTGCCCCTCAAATCAAACAATCCGCCAACTACGATAAAGAAAACTTTCAAAATCGCCAGCAAATCCTAGAAGCTGGCTTTTACCAAACTATTCTAGATGCCATCTCTGATTTAATTGCAAGTTCAAAAACTGCCAAAACAATTTTAGATATCGGCTGTGGCGAAGGCTTCTACTCTCGCAAACTTCAGGAAGTGCACCCTGACAAGATCTTCTATGCCTTTGATATTTCAAAAGATTCGGTCCAAATCGCTGCCAAGAGCGAACCTAACTGGGCAGTCAATTGGTTTGTTGGTGACTTAGCTCGCCTTCCTATAAAAGACGCCAGCATGGATATCCTACTTGATATCTTCTCACCTGCCAACTACGGAGAATTCCGACGAGTCTTATCAAAGGACGGCATCTTAATCAAGGTCATTCCTACTGAAAACCACATCAAGGAAATCCGTCAAATGGTACAGGACCAGCTGACAAAGAAGGATTATTCTAATCAAGATATTAAGGAACACTTCCAAGAACACTTCAGCATCCAATCAAGTCAGGTTGCTTCCTTGACCAAGTCTATCACCGTAGAGAAACGCCAAGCCTTGCTCAGCATGACGCCCCTGCTTTTTCATGTCGACCAGAGCAAGATTGATTGGAGCCAGTTAACTGAGATTACTATCGAAGCAGAGATTCTAGTCGGAAAAGCCCTGTAAACTAGTTTATGAGATAAAACCAAGCCCGCACCTCTTCTTGAGATGCGGGTTTAAAACACGATTTTTCACTGTCTTTCCGAAAAGTATAAAAAATTTTGACCTCTCCATTTATTTTCGATTTGAAATGACAAATTTATCAATAAATAGCAAGTGATATAAGGCAAGTGATGCCCCATAACAACATCCATGAAAAGAGATTTCTTGATGAGTCAGTGGAAACGAAGAACTATTACCCATATAAAGGCATGACCAAATTACAAGAAGAATCCAAAATAAATCAGTCCATTTATATTTTGAAAAATATTTTTTCCACATAAGAACACCTTCTTTCTTTACTATAATACTATTATAATACTGTTTGTAAACGAATACAAGAAATTTGAGGTAACAGCTAAGAAGAACCTTAGGCTTAAAGGTAGTACAACCAACCTTCTTAGTGTTCTCTAGGTCTGATTTTTAAATCTAGAGATTATTGACAAATTATTTTTTTTTGAGACCAGTCAACCTCAAATCCATAACATTCAAAAAAAGCGAATTTCAATTGAAACTCGCTTTTTTGCTAGATAGTGTAATAACTATTAAATTTTATATCTTAGTTCAAGTGCCAGATATCTTCATTATACTGAGCGATTGTACGGTCAGATGAGAAGAATCCTGCTTTAGAAATGTTAACGATAACTTTATCCAACCATGCGTCACGGTCTTCGTAGTCAGCAAGCATTTGCTCTTTCACTTTGATGTAATCTTCCAAGTCAAGAAGAGTCATGAACCAGTCTTTGTTGATTAATTCGTTATAAAGACGTTCCAAGCGTTCAATCTTACCAACTGCAAGAACAGCGTCGCTCACGATAAAGTCAACCAATGGTTTGATCGCTTTACGAGCGTAGAATTCGCTTGATTTGTATGCTGCTTTCGCGTAAAGGTCGATAACAGTTTCTGAATCTTCACCGAAGATGTAGATGTTTTCGTCGCCAACCAACTCAGCGATTTCCACGTTAGCACCGTCCATAGTACCAAGAGTCAAAGCTCCGTTCAACATGAATTTCATGTTACCAGTACCTGAAGCTTCTTTAGAAGCAAGTGAGATTTGTTCTGAGATGTCACATGCTGGGATCAAGAAGCTTGCTGCAGTAACGTTGTAGTTTTCAACCATAACCACTTGCAAGTGTGGTGCTACTTCTGGATCGTTGGCAATTACTTCTGACAAGCAAAGGATCAAGTGGATGATGTCTTGAGCGATTGTGTAGGCAGGAGCTGCTTTACCACCAAAGAATACTGTGATTGGACGAGCAGGGATGTTACCAGCCTTGATGTCAAGATATTTGTGGATCACATACAAAGCGTTCATTTGTTGACGTTTGTACTCGTGAAGACGTTTGATCTGGATATCAAAGATAGAGTTTGTATTGATTTCCACACCTTGGTGTTCTTTCAAGTGACGAGCCAATTTACGTTTGTTGTGAGCTTTGATGCTTTCCAATTTTTCTTTGACAGCAGCTTTGTCTTCGTATGAAAGAAGGTCTTCCAATTTAGAAGCTTCATGGTGCCATTCGCGTCCAAGGATTTCATCCAAGTAGTGAGACAAGCTTGGGTTAGCATGCATGAGCCAACGACGGAAAGTAATACCGTTTGTTTTGTTGTTGAATTTTTCTGGGTAAAGATCGTAGAAAGCTTTCAACTCAGAGTTCTTCAAAATTTCTGTGTGAAGAGCGGCAACTCCGTTTACGCTGTATCCATAGTGGATATCCATATGGGCCATGTGTACACGATCGTTTTCATCAATGATTTGAACAGCTGGGTCTTTATATTCTGCTTTAACACGGCGATCTAATTCTTTGATGATTGGTACCAAGTGAGGAACCACTTCTTCCAAGAATTCAAGAGGCCATTTTTCAAGGGCTTCAGCAAGGATTGTGTGGTTTGTGTAGGCAGTCATGCTACGAACGATAGAGATTGCTTCATCAAGTTCGATACCACGTTCAGTCAAAAGACGGATCAATTCAGGGATAACCATTGATGGGTGAGTATCGTTGATTTGTACAACTGCGTAGTCAGCAAGGTCGTGCAAGTTGCTTCCTTTTTCGATTGCTTCATCGATGATCAATTGTGCACCGTTTGAAACCATGAAATATTGTTGGAAGATACGGAGCAATTCACCTTGTTTGTCGCTATCGTCTGGGTAAAGGAAAAGAGTCAAGTTGTGAGCGATATCTGTCTTGTCAAAGTTGATACCATCTTGGATGATTGAAGAATCAACTGAATCCAAGTCGAACAAACGCAAACGGTTTTTAGTAGCTGTTTTGTAACCAGGTACATCGATATCGTAAAGAGTAGATGTCAATGTAAAGTGTGCAAATGGCACTTGGTAGCTACGGCTTGAGCGAACCAACCAGTTTTGGTCAGTCAACCAAGCGTTAGGAATAGTTTCTTGTTGGTTATTTTTAAGGACTTGTTGGAAAAGACCGAAGTGGTAGTTCAAACCAACACCGTCACCATTCAAACCAAGTGTAGCGATTGAGTCGATAAAGCAAGCTGCCAAACGTCCCAAACCACCGTTACCAAGTGATGGTTCCAATTCTACTTCTTCAATTTCGATCAACTCTTTACCTGCATCAGCAAGTTCTTTTTTAACTTCGTCATAAAGACCAAGGTTAATCAAGTTGTTTGACAAGAGTTTACCAATCAAGAACTCAGCTGAGATATAGTAAACTTTTTTCTTACCAGTGTTGACTGGTTTTTGGCTACTTGCAAGTTTGCTGTAGTTAAGAAGAGCAAGATAAAGCTCTTCGTTGCTGCATTCTGCGATAGATTTATTGTAACGATTTTGTACAAATTCTTTTAATGGTAACATTTTTGTGTCTCCTGATAATGTCTTATTTCTTTAATTCTACCAAATTTTCATTGATACGGCGATAAATTGTAGTCAAGTCAAGCAAAGTTTCTTCGACAGCAGGAGTCAATTGTTCCTCTGTCATACGCCATGACCAGTTTCCACCAAGAGTAGATGGGAAGTTCATACGAGCTGAACCATCCAACTCTAGCAAATCTTGCATAGTAGCAATCGTCATGAAACTTACTGATGCGAAAGCTGTACGAAGCATAGCATGCACCACTGTTTCGTACTCTTTACGGTTTGTGTAACGAGCCATGTACTCACGAGTTGGATCATCAATCTCATCACGGTACCAACCAAGAACAGTGTTGTTATCGTGTGTTCCAGTGTACATAACTGAGTTGGCTGGTGCCAAGTGTGGGCTGTCGATACTTTCGTGTTCTGGATTGAAAGCAAATTGAAGGACTTTCATTCCTGGGAATCCAGTGCGCTCGCGAAGCTCGATAACTTCGTCAGTCATAAATCCAAGGTCTTCTGCGATGATGTTCAAGTCACCAAGTTCTTCTTTAACCGCTGCAAAGAGTTTGTAGTCAGGTCCTTTCACCCATTTACCAGGTGCTGCTGTTTCAGAACCAGCTGGAATTTCCCAATAAGATTCAAATCCACGGAAGTGGTCGATACGCACGATATCGTAGATTTTGAAGCTTTCACGCAAGCGTTCAATCCACCATTTGTAGCCATCTTTATCCATTGCTTCCCAGTCATAGATTGGGTTCCCCCAAAGCTGACCAGTCGCAGAAAACTCATCTGGTGGGCATCCTGCGATGCAAGTTGCTTTCCCGTTTTCATCTGTTTTAAAGAGGTGTGGATTTGCCCACATATCGCTTGAATCTTCAGCAACATAGATCGGCATATCCCCCACAATTTCGATGTGGTTTTCGTTAGCGTATGCTTTCAATTTCAACCATTGTTGGAAGAAGAGATATTGGGTTACACGGTGGTAAACAAGTTTGTCTGCCAATTGTTCACGGTAGCTTTCAAGAGCTGAAGCTTTACGCGCACGAATATCTGCATCTGGCCACTCTGTCCAAGCGAGATTATCAAAATGCTCTTTGATAGCCATATACTCTGCAAAAAGTTCAAGCCATGATTGGTTCTCTTGAGCAAATTTTTCAAAATCTTGGACATCCCCAACTTCAAGGAAACGTTTAACTGCTTTTTCTAGAAGCGGACGACGTGCGTAATAAATCTTAGCGTAATCAACTTCAGTTGGGTTGCTACCGAAGTCTACTCCCTCAAGATCACTTGCTTCTAACAAGCCCTGCTCTACCAAAATATCAAGATCGATAAAATGAGTGTTCCCAGCAAAGGCTGAGAAAGATTGATAAGGAGAATCTCCGTAGCTTGTTGTTCCTAAAGGAAGGATTTGCCAGTAACGTTGTTTGGTACGAACCAAGAAGTCAACGAAATCATAGGCGCTTTGACCAAATGATCCGATTCCGTAAGCTCCTGGAAGTGATGAGATGTGCATCAACACACCACTTTGACGTTTTTTCATAATAGCACCTCAAGTGTTTTTTTAATTAATTGTTTCAAATTTGTGCGCAAACGTTTGCGCTAAGTAAAGTATAACCCATTTCAAAAAGAAATGCAAGCGTTTTTAAAAAACTTTTATGATTTATTTTTTATTGATAAACTTTTAAGTTACTATATTCTTATTTTTAAAATCCTTTCATTAAGCATCCCAATCATGCAATCGTTTCCCTTCAATTATTTTTGAATCGAAATTTGCATGATTTCCTATTTCTCTTCTATTATACAAACAATTTTAGGAATTAGCCAGCAACAAGCTTTTTAAAATTTTTTCAAAAAAACGCTTGCAACCGTTTTCTGTTTGTGCTATACTATGGTCATAAGGGAAAACGTTTGCGTTTCCTCGAAATTAAAATTTGTTATTCTTTAGGAGGAATACACTATGTCAACTAAATTCATGAAGAGCGCAGCTGTACTTGGTACTGCTACTCTTGCTAGCTTGCTTTTGGTAGCTTGCGGAAGCAAAACTGCTGATAAAGCGGCTGATTCTGGTTCATCTGAAGGTAAAGAACTTACTTTATACGTTGAAGACCAATATAAAGCATTTGCTGAATCAGCTGCACAAGCTTACGAAAAAGAAGCTGGAGTAAAAGTTACTATCAAAACAGGAGACCAAATGGGTGGTCTCGATAACCTTTCTCTAGATAACCAATCTGGTAAAGCTGCTGACGTTATGATGGCACCATACGACCGAGTAGGTAGCCTTGGTAAAGACGGACAACTTTCAGAAGTGAAATTGAGCGACGGTGCTAAAACAGATGATAAAACTAAATCTCTTGTAACAGCTGCTGACGGTAAAGTTTACGGTGCTCCTGCTGTTATCGAGTCACTTGTTTTGTACTATAATAAAGACTTGATTAAAGAAGCTCCAAAAACTTTTGCTGAATTAGAAGAACTTGCTAAAGATAGCAAATATGCCTTCGCTGGTGAAGATGGTAAAACAACTGCCTTCCTTGCTGACTGGACAAACTTCTACTATGCATACGGACTTCTTGCTGGTAACGGCGGTTACGTATTCGGCCAAAACGGTAAAGATCCTAAAGATATCGGACTTGCAAACGAAGGAGCTATCACTGCTATCAACTACGCTAAAACTTGGTACGAAAAATGGCCTAAAGGTATGCAAGATACAGAAGGAGCTCCAAACCTAATCCAAACTCAATTCCAAGAAGGTAAAACAGCTGCTATCATCGATGGTCCTTGGAAAGCTCAGGCCTTCAAAGATGCTAAAGTAAACTACAGTGTTGCAACTATCCCAACTCTTCCAAACGGTAAAAACTATGAAACATTCGGTGGTGGTAAAGCTTGGATCATCCCATCAAGTACTAAGAACCTTGAAGCTGCTCAAAAATTTGTAGACTTCCTTGTTTCAACTGAAGAACAAAAAGCCTTCTACGATAAAACTAACGAAATCCCAGCTAACACTGAGGCTCGTTCATATGCTGAAGGTAAAAACGATGAGTTGACAACAGCTGTTATCAAACAGTTCCAAAATGCTCAACCAATGCCAAACATCCCTCAAATGTCAGCTGTTTGGGACCCAGCTAAAACAATGCTATTTGAAGCTGTAAGTGGTAAGAAAGATGCTAAGACAGCTGCAAACGATGCTGTAACATTGATCAAAGAAACAATCAAACAAAAATTTGGTGAATAAAAAATTTGTTCAAGGGGGGTGGAATTCAAATCCCCCTTTGAATTTATCAATAGAAAACATATATAGTTTAGGTTTTAATTAGAAACCAGTATCCTATGAAAGGAGTTATTATGGAAAAGCAACAACCTAGTAAAGCAGCACTGCTGTCTCTCATTCCTGGGTTAGGACAGATTTACAACAAACAAAAGGCAAAAGGTTTTATCTTCCTTGGTGTAACCATCGTATTTGTCCTTTATTTCCTAGCACTTGCAGCCCCTGAATTGAGCAACCTCATTACTCTTGGTGACAAGCCAGGTCGTGATAATTCCCTCTTCATGCTGATTCGTGGTGCCTTCCATTTAATCTTTGTAGTCGTTTATGTACTCTTTTATTTCTCAAATATTAAAGATGCACATACTATCGCAAAACGTATTAACAATGGAATTCCAGTACCACTTACGCTAAAAGATATGATCAAAGGAATCTATGAAAATGGCTTCCCTTATCTCTTGATTATTCCGTCTTATATTGCCATGACCTTTGCAATCATCTTCCCCGTTGTCGTAACCTTGATGATTGCCTTCACAAACTATGACTTCCAACACTTGCCACCAAACAAATTGTTAGACTGGGTTGGTTTGACCAACTTTACAAACATTTGGAGCTTGAGCACCTTCCGTTCTGCCTTTGGTTCTGTTCTTTCTTGGACTATCATTTGGGCTTTATCTGCCTCAACTTTACAGATCGTGATTGGTATCTTCACAGCTATCATTGCTAACCAACCATTTATCAAAGGAAAACGTATCTTTGGTGTTATTTTCCTTCTTCCTTGGGCTGTCCCAGCCTTCATCACTATCTTGACATTCTCAAACATGTTTAACGATAGTGTTGGAGCAATCAATACCCAAGTTATCCCTCTCTTTGCTAAGGTTCTTCCTTTCCTTGATGGGGCGCTTATTCCTTGGAAAACAGACCCAACTTGGACTAAGGTTGCCTTGATTATGATGCAAGGCTGGCTTGGATTCCCATATATCTACGTTTTGACTTTGGGTATCTTGCAATCTATTCCTAACGACCTTTACGAAGCAGCTTATATTGACGGTGCCAATGCTTGGCAAAAATTCCGCAACATCACTTTCCCAATGATCTTGGCTGTTGCAGCACCTACTTTGATTAGCCAATACACCTTCAACTTTAACAACTTCTCTATCATGTACCTCTTCAATGGTGGAGGACCTGGTACTGTCGGAGGGGGAGCTGGTTCAACTGATATCTTGATCTCATGGATCTACCGCTTGACAACAGGTACATCTCCTCAATACTCTATGGCGGCAGCTGTTACCTTGATTATTTCTATCATTGTCATCTCAATCTCTATGATCGCATTCAAGAAACTACACGCATTTGATATGGAGGACGTCTAAGATGAATAACTCAATTAAACTCAAACGTAGACTGACTCAAACCCTTACTTACCTTTACTTGATTGGCCTTTCAATCGTGATTATCTATCCACTGTTGATTACTATCATGTCAGCCTTCAAGGCAGGTAACGTGGCAGCCTTTAAACTAGACAGCAACATCGATTTTAATTTTGATAACTTTAAAGGACTCTTCACTGAAACCTTATACGGTACTTGGTACCTCAATACTTTGATTATCGCCTTGATTACCATGGTTGTGCAAACAAGTATTATCGTACTTGCTGGTTATGCTTATAGCCGTTACAACTTCTTGGCTCGTAAACAAAGTTTGGTCTTCTTCTTGATTATCCAAATGGTGCCAACAATGGCCGCTTTGACTGCCTTCTTCGTTATGGCACTTATGTTGAACGCCCTTAACCACAGCTGGTTCCTCATCTTCCTCTACGTTGGTGGAGGTATCCCAATGAATGCTTGGCTCATGAAAGGCTACTTCGATACAGTGCCAATGTCTCTAGACGAATCTGCAAAACTAGACGGTGCAGGACACTTCCGCCGCTTCTGGCAAATTGTTCTTCCACTGGTTCGCCCAATGGTTGCTGTACAAGCTCTCTGGGCCTTCATGGGACCTTTCGGAGACTACATCCTCTCTAGTTTCTTGCTTCGTGAGAAAGAATACTTTACCGTTGCCGTAGGTCTCCAAACCTTCGTTAGCAATGTGAAAAACATGAAGATCGCCTACTTCTCAGCAGGTGCTATCCTCATCGCCCTTCCAATCTGTATTCTCTTCTTCTTCCTACAAAAGAACTTTGTTTCAGGACTTACAAGTGGTGGCGACAAGGGGTAATATACTCCCGCCATCCTTTTTCTTTTTTGAACTTGTGCTGATATAGTCTGATGAAAAACAAGAACTTATTGAAAATCCCCTCATGGTTAGTTGATAATTTTTATTAAAAGTCTACTTTTAACAAGGATTTGTCTCCCCTGCTTGAAATAAAATACATTTCTCTATATAATACTCATATAGAAAAATGCCTATAGAAAGAGATTTATGTTACCATATCCATTTTCTTATTTTAATAGTATCTGGGGATTTCGTAAGCCCCTATCTCAACGTTTTGGTCTCAACTGGTTTCAACTGATTTTTACCAGTATTTTCCTGATTAGCTTGTCTATGGTCCCTATTGCCATCCAGAACAGTTCTCAGGAAACTCATCCTTTAGAAACTTTCATCGATGATGTCTACACTCCTTTGACGGATAGTGTGGTTCAGGATTTGGCTGCCAATGCAAAGATTGTAGATGGTAAGTTGAGCTATACAGGTTCATCTCCTCATCAAGCTTCTATCCAAATCGGAGACCCTTCTAGTTCAAACTTCCCTGAGGAATTACTTCTGAACTTTGAACCTGAGAAACTCATCATCAGTAAGCAAGGAAAAGAATTGACCAGCATTCGCTATCACGCGATAACGACTGAGAGCTTCCAAAGCAAGGAAAGCTTAACACAAGCCATTTCTAAAGACTGGTATCAACAGAATCGCGTCTATATTAGTCTCTTTCTTGTGCTTGGTTCTAGCTTCCTCTTTGGACTTAATTTTTTTATTGTTGCTTTAGGTGCTAGCCTCTTGCTCTACTTTACGAAAAAATCGCGTCTCTTTTCATTTAAAAGCTACAAAGAGTGCTATCATTTCATTTTGAACTGTTTAGGATTACCAACCTTACTTGCCATGATTCTCGGTCTCCTAGGCCAAAATATGGCAACTTTGATTACTGTTCAAAACATTTTATTTGTTCTATACCTGGTCACTATCTTTTACAAAACGCATTTCCGTGATCCAGACTACCATAAGTAGGAGATTATTATGCCTGTTACGATTAAAGACGTGGCCAAGGCTGCAGGTGTTTCACCCTCAACCGTAACCCGTGTTATTCAAAACAAATCAACCATTAGTGATGAAACCAAAAAACGAGTTCGAAAAGCTATGAAGGAACTCAACTATCATCCTAATCTTAATGCCCGAAGCCTGGTTAGTAGTTATACGCAGGTTATCGGCTTGGTTCTTCCAGATGATTCAGACGTTTTCTATCAAAATCCTTTCTTTCCTTCTGTCCTTAGAGGGATTGCACAAGTTGCTTCAGAAAACCACTATGCCATCCAGATTGCAACTGGAAAAGACGAAAAAGAGCGCTTAAATGCCATTTCACAGATGGTCTATGGAAAGCGTGTAGACGGTCTTATCTTCTTGTATGCCCAAGAAAATGACCCCTTGGTTAAACTCGTTACTGAAGAACAATTTCCCTTCCTCATCCTTGGGAAATCACTATCACCTTTTATTCCGCTTGTTGACAACGATAACATCCAAGCCGGATTTGATGCAGCCGAATACTTCATCAAAAAAGGATGCAGCCGCATTGCTTTCATCGGTGGTACCAAGAAACTCTACGTTACCCAGGATCGTCTAAGAGGTTACGAGCAAGCCCTTCAAGAACACAATCTACCTCTTGATAGTCATCGTACTTTCTTTGCAGATGAATTTCTTGAAGAAAAGGGATATAAATTTAGCAAACAACTTTTTGAATACGATCCAAAAACCGACGCTGTTATCACAACAGATAGTCTCTTAGCTGAAGGTGTTTGTAACTACCTCAACGAACATCAGCTTAATGTTCCTGTTCTCAGCTTTGATTCTGTCAATCCAAGATTAAACCTAGCGGCCTATGTCAATATTAATAGTCTTGCTCTTGGCCGCACTTCGTTTGAGACGATTCTTCAAATCATCAATGATGTCAAAGAAAATCGTCAAATCTGCTATCGTCAAGTGATTGCACATGAAATCATTGAAAAATAAGAAAAACCAACTCTAACATCTTTTGCTTAGAGTTGGTTTTTTGTAATCTATTTTTATAATTGATTAGTTTTCGACTTCGACAAATCGGCCTAGAATATGAACATTTTCTGAAACAGAAACAAAGGCTGTTGGATCAACTTGCTTCATGATCAGTTTAAAATCATTGAACTCTGCACGAGTGATAACCGTAATCAAAACAGCCTTACGTTCGTGGTTATAAGTTCCTTCAGCATCATGGATCATGGTTGCTCCACGATGCAATTTATTATGGATCTTCTCAATGACGGCATCTGGATTACTAGTGACAATCATAGCCTGCATGCGTTTTTGCTTGGTGAAAACTGCATCTGTCACACGACTTGAGACAAAGATGGTAATCATGGAATAAAGGGCATATTTCCAACCAAAGGTCACTCCAGCAATCAGCATAATTGTACCATTGACCAAGAAAGAGATACTTCCGACGTTACGACCAGTCTTCTTACGAATGGTTAAGCTGACAATGTCTGTTCCACCACTGGAGATGTTATGGCGTAGAGCAAATCCGATTCCCAGTCCCATGACAACACCACCAAAAAGGGCATTGATGATGGGATCCTCTGTTAAGACCACCACTGGCACAAACTGGATAAAGAGTGAGCTCATGGATACCGTGATAAAGGTAAAAATCGTGAACTTATGCCCAATTTGATACCAGGCCAAAATCATGAGAGGAATATTGATGGCATAAAATGCTACTGAAATCGGGAAATGAAAACCAAACCAGTGGTTACTAAGGGCAGATATAATCTGGGCCAAACCTGTCGCACCACTTGAATAAACGTGCCCTGGTTGGAAAAAGAAATTGACGGCTACTGCTGATAGAAAACCATATACCAGAGAAGCTGAGATTTTTTCATCGTATTTTTCTCGAGAAATACTTTGTAAAACACGCAAAATCTTTACTCGATAAGCAAAGCGGCGAAGATAATGGTACCACTTTTTAGTTAGTTTCGTTTGTTTCATCTTGTTCTACTTGTAGATTAAGTTCCTCTAGTTGTTTAAGAGCTACTGTTGATGGTGCTTGCGTCATTGGGTCAGTTGCCTTATTGTTCTTAGGAAAGGCGATGACTTCGCGAATATTTTCCTCTCCAGCGAGCAACATGACAAAACGGTCAAGACCGATAGCCAAACCACCGTGTGGTGGGAAGCCATAGTCCATAGCTTCCAAAAGGAAACCAAACTGGTCATTTGCTTCTTCTGCTGAGAAACCAAGAGCTTTGAACATACGTTCTTGAAGTTCTTTTTGGTTGATACGAAGACTACCACCACCAAGCTCATAACCGTTCAAGACGATATCGTAAGCAATAGCACGAACCTTAGCCAAATCACCTTCAAGCTCATGAGCAGTTTCTGCTTGAGGAAGGGTAAATGGATGGTGGGCACTCATGTAACGACCTTCTTCTTCTGACCATTCAAACATTGGCCAGTCAACAACCCAAAGGAAGTTAAATTTATCGTTATCAATCAAGCCCAGTTCTTTAGCAATACGTCCACGAAGGGCACCAAGTGTTGCATTGGCTACTTCAAGCGTATCTGCTACAAAGAGAACCAAGTCCTTATCTTCAAGACCAAGTGCTGTTGTCAAATCTGCCTGAACGCCAGTCAAGAATTTAGCAACTGGACCATTTAATTCACCGTCAACAACCTTGATCCAAGCCAGACCTTTGGCACCGTACTGCTTGGCTACTTCAGTCATCTTGTCGATGTCTTTACGTGAATAGTTGTCCGCAGCTCCTTTGACCACAATGGCTTTAACGGCAGGAGCTTCTGAGAAGACTTTGAAATCTACACCCTTGACAAGATCTGTCAAGTCTTGAAGCAACATCTCAAAACGAGTGTCAGGTTTGTCAGAACCATAAAGAGCCATAGCATCATCATACTTCATTCGAGGGAATGGCAGTGTTACTTCGATGCCTTTTGTTTCCTTCATCACGCGCGCAATCAAGCCTTCTGTGATATCTTGAATTTCTTGCTCAGTCAAGAATGAAGTTTCCAAGTCGACCTGGGTAAATTCAGGTTGGCGATCACCACGCAAGTCTTCATCACGGAAACATTTAACAATTTGGTAGTAACGATCAAACCCAGCATTCATCAACAACTGTTTTGTAATCTGCGGACTTTGAGGAAGGGCATAGAAATGGCCCTTATTAACACGAGATGGTACCAAATAGTCACGCGCCCCTTCTGGCGTTGATTTAGAAAGGAATGGTGTTTCTACGTCGATAAATTCCAACTCATCCAAGTAGTTACGGATAGAATGAGTTACCTTGGCACGAAGTTTAAGGTTTTCCAACATTTCTGGACGACGAAGGTCAAGGTAACGGTAACGTAGACGCGTATCATCGTTTGCTTCAATGCCATCCTTGATTTCGAATGGTGTTGTTTTGGCTGTGTTAAGCACAGTAAGAGCTGTTACATTCAGCTCAACTGCTCCAGTCGCCAACTTATCATTGGCTTGCTCACGTGCAGCAACTTGACCAGTCACCTCGATGACAAATTCACTACGAAGGCTTTCAGCTGTTGCCATCACCTCTGCAGATACTTTTTCTGGGTTGATAACCAACTGCATGATTCCTTCACGGTCGCGAAGGTCGATAAATATCAAACCACCAAGGTCACGACGACGGGCAACCCATCCTTTCAAGGTAATTTCTTGTCCGATGTGCTCCTCACGAACACGACCAGCATACATACTACGTTTCATGTTTTCTCTCCTCTTTTATTCTGTTACTATTTTACCATAAAAGCGCAGGCTCTTCATGAAAATCATCAGAAAAGTTGAGAAGAATCCTGCTATAAATGAAAAAATCCAGCAAAGTCATTAGCTGGATCTTATTTTACTTGGAATTTCTTTATTTTTTACGCTTTTCAGCAATCTCTGCAGCCTTTTTAGGGAGAACAATCTCCGTTGCATAGGCTGTCGCAAATCGCATAATACCTGCAATTGGTGCAAAGATAACTGCTAGATTGTTATAAAAGAAATCCCCTTTAAAAGCATAGGCAAGCGCTCCAATGATAAAGAAGAGAACAACTGCCTGAATCACTGCTAATAATATCACTCGTTTCATGACTTCCTCCTGAGTCTATTATAGCATCATTATCATGACAAATGAAATTAAATTGTTCAAGGCATGCAATCCCATACTATAAGCCAGACCACCTTTGCTGATATAAGCCAATCCCATGCTAAACCCAAGGGCACTATAAACTAGAAATTGTTGAGGAGAAGTAGGGAAATGGACAAGTGCAAAAATTACAGTGCTTACAAGAAGAAAGAGAGCTGTCTGCTTAAGATTATCCTGTTGGGGGAAGACAAAGCGAGCCAACATACCTCTAAAGGTTAACTCTTCTGTCAGAGGCGCAAAGACCACCACCATAAAGAAAGAGAAGAGAGGATGATTATGAGTCAATTGTTCTGCCATCTGTTGACTGACTGATGGATCATTTGGCAAAAAGAATTGAGCAACAATGACAAGGGCCCATACCAAGGCAGGCAACCAGATGTATTTGTTAAGGGCTGTTTTTTCAATCGTAACGGTTCCTGTCTTATACCACTTGTAGGTAACGAAGGTGAAAATTCCTGCTAATAAGACATAAATTGGGACAGCAACATATTCAGGCGCACCCATTTTCATGGCTTCTAAGCCTACGCCCTGAATAAAACTATAGACCATAATAAATGATAAGAAAGTAAGACTATACCAACCGATATTTTGAAGTGTTTTCATAAGATTCTCCTATTTGAAATAACGTTTTGTTTTTCGTAATTGTGTAATAGTTATGTAAAGATGGATGATAATCAAAAGAACTAAGGCGACCAATTGTATTTCTCGTAAAATAACTGATAATACTATCAATAAAATATAGAGCAATGGCAGTATAATTTGATCCAGCCTAAACAGAGTTAAAAAGGCACTCTCCATCTCTGCCTGCTTTTCTCCCTCATCATAACTGTTAAGATAATCTAAAATATCTTTTGGAGTGTAATAAGCAGACAGTTTATAGTGTCGAACGATAAAAATAGTTCGCAACAAGTAATTGGCAACAATAATGTATAAGCATAATAGAATAAGAGCTGGAAGAATTAGCAAGGTATTCTTAAATATCGGAGAAATCAGTATAATCCCACTGGTCATCATTGCTATCATCAAAACATTGGAAGAAACCGAACCATAATCCAAGTAACGATAGGCTCTTACATAAGTCTGATCACTATTTTCTTCCTCTGTCCCCCTTTGATAAAGAGTATAAACTTCTCGACTCTTACCAAGATAATACATGGCTAAGATGAAGGAAAGTCCTCCAATAACGAGAGCAAGTCCATAAATAGTAGGTAAGACTTGTGACATTTGAATCTGTTCAACTATACCTCTAAGAGTGTAAGCAAAGACTCCTACAAAAGCACTTAACATACACACTCCCACTCTCCACCATCTACGATTATTATTCATTTTCTGGCCCCTATCTAAACCAACTAATAACTTTTAGTAGTTTCAGTGATTGTTCCTATTTGAAATAACGTTTCACCATAGGTATTTGCATTACATTGATATAAATATGGACTACCGCTACGGCTAAAAGAGCTAATAACTGAATTTCTCTTGTAAGCACAGAAACGATAGTAATAAAAATATACAAACCTTGTAAAATATATTGGTTTAATTGAAATAAAATCCGAAAACTCTGTTCCAAATTAGCTTGTCGCTCTCCTTCATCGTAAGAATTGACATAATCTAACACATCCTTTGGCATGGAGAAAAATGCCAAATCAAACTGACGAACAATAGAAATTGTCTTCAAAAGATGTTTTTGAACAACAAATAGCAACATCAACCCTAGAAAAGAGAGTGCTAAAGTTAGATAACTATTACCAAGTATAAGCACTTCAGTCGCCGATATAAAAAATGCTAACAAAGTCGTAACTGAAACTATGTTAGAAGCAATTGTTCCAAACTCAAGATTTCGATACATTTGCACATAATAGGTTTCATTCAGATTATCATCCATTTCCTCTTGATACAAGGAGTGAAATTCCCTACTTTTCTTTAGGAAATTGAAAGCCAAAAGGATACTAATCAATGCCAATAATAAACTAGAGCCAGAAAACCAAGGAATCAAATCTGTTAGATTGAAACTGACTCCCATTGCCAAAGCACGTCCCATAAACATACCTGTAATAAATACTGATATAAACAATAATAAGAAATATAGTACTCGTTTCTTTTCCATATTTTAACCTCTTTCTAAAACAATCCAGCCAACCACTGACCAAAGGCTTTACCTGATTCAAAAATAGCTGTCAAACCTTCTGCTCCAAGCGACACCAAAAGCAAACAAACAACAAATAAGAGAATAGCTTGATTTCTTGCTTTTTTTGCTCCATCTTCTAAGGGCTCTTTACTTAGCCAACCTGCTAGATAAGCATAGAGAGTTACTGTTATAATTCCGAACTCAGTTGAAGAGAGAAACAACAAGACTGTCACCAAACGAACGATATTGGCTTGAATGTTAAAATAATTTCCTAAACCTGCACAGACACCTGCAAGTTCTTTGTTCTCAGTATCTACTTGAAAACCTGCTAAAAATTCTTTCATAATTATTCCCCTCTTACAACTTCTACATTTTTTGATTTCTTTTCAATCCATTCAACTACTGGGATGAGACCAAAGTAAATCCAAAAGGATTGCTCACTTTGATACAGATTAAACCAGCCTAAGTCTGTCCCAATAATTAGAAACACGCCGACCAATAGAGCTACAAGTGCTACATAATAGAACAGTTTATATCTCAACATCATTTCTCTCCTTTTACGAGCTCTTTGAATTTTATCTTTCTCTCTACCCATCTAAAGACTAATAGTAACACTAAATTTATCCAGAAGAGATACTTACTTTCAATGATCGTAAACCAACCAAATAGGGTTCCAATCATAGCCAAAAGATTCACGATAAACACAACGATACATAGATAATAAACCACTTTATACTTGTTCATCACTCATCCTCCTCTAAGCGAAAAACTGACTCGACTGGCTCATTGAAGATCTGAGCAATCTTCAGAGCAATGACGATGGATGGCGTGTACTCATCCCGTTCTAGCAAACTGATGGTTTGCCTGGACACGCCAGCTAGCTTGGCCAGTTCGGTTTGATTGAGGCCATCGCGAGCCCGAAGCTCTTTTAGACGATTTTTTAGTTGCATGTTACACACCTACTCTCCGTCAAATTGAATTGTTTGGATATCCTCAATGCGTTGTAGTTTGAATTTTTCTTTTCCCTTTTTATCTACACGTCGTAGCTTGACCCATTCCTCATCAACATCCACAACTTCCCAGTTATCTGTTCCAAATAATTGTCCAACGATGACCGGCGTTCTCCCAATCATTTCTTTTAATAATCTTGACATTTCTGTATTTCCTTTCTCTTTTTGCTCAATTCTTTTGATTTTATTCTCTAGTTTCTTTACCTTTTGGGAATAGTAGATACAAAACATAATCACAAGAGGTACAAATCCCAATGCCCACATAATCGTTCCTTTCTGCTATACTTTTCTTAACTTGATTTCATTGTAACACATCTTTTTATTTTTGACAAGCATCTTTGTCAAAAAGTTTAGTATTTTTGTCATTTTGCAAAAGAAAAAGGTCAGGAGTAAGATCCTGACCAGTTTATCTGTTATTAATACTCTTCGAAAATCAAATTCAAACCACGTCAGCTTCACCTTGCCGTACTCAAGTACAGTCTGCGGCTAGCTTCCTAGTTTGCTCTTTGATTTTCATTGAGTATAAAATCCTAGTTTTTCAAAGATTTCTGAGAAGTTTTGGCTAATAGTTTCAAGTGAAACTTGAACTTCTTCGCGAGTTTGGTTGTTCTTGACTGTCACTTGTCCGCTTTCGACCTCGCTCTCTCCAAGAGTGATAAGAGTCTTAGCAGCAAAAACATCGGCTGACTTAAACTGAGCTTTAAGCTTGCGATTGAGGTAATCACGCTCTGCTTTGAAACCTTGTAGGCGAAGAGCTTGCACCAACTCCAAGGCTTTAAGATTAGCTCCTTCACCGAGAACAGCGATATAGACATCTAGGGCGTTTTCGATAGGGAGAGACACACCTTGCTTTTCAAGGATGAGAAGCAGACGCTCTACACCAAGTCCAAAACCAAATCCAGCAGTCTCAGGACCACCAAAGTAAGCAACCAAGCCATCGTAGCGACCACCTGCACAGACTGTCAAGGCATTGCCCTCGATTTCAGTGATGAACTCAAAAATCGTGTGGTTGTAGTAGTCCAAACCACGAACCATATTGGTATCGATGATATAGTCTACTCCAAGATTTTCCAACATTTGACGAACAGCATCAAAGTGAGCTTGGCTTTCTTCATCCAGGTAATCCAAGATAGACGGCGCATTCTCTACCGCCACCTTGTCTTCTTTTTCCTTAGAGTCCAAGACACGGAGAGGATTTTCCTCCAAGCGACGTTGGCTATCCTTAGACAAGCTATCTTTCATAGGTGTCAAGTAGTCAATTAAGGCTTGACGGTAAGCCGCACGACTTTCAGGATTTCCAAGAGTGTTAAGATGTAGTTTCACACCTTGAACACCGATTGCTTTCAAGAAGTGGGCTGCCATAGCGATTGTTTCCACATCTGTCGCTGGATTGCTAGAACCAAAGCACTCCACACCGATCTGGTGGAATTGACGCAAGCGACCTGCTTGTGGGCGCTCATAGCGGAACATTGGCCCCATGTAGTAGAACTTGCTTGGTTTTTGAACTTCTGGTGCAAAGAGTTTATTTTCCACATAAGAACGAACGACCGGTGCTGTTCCTTCTGGACGGAGAGTGATATGACGGTCACCCTTGTCATAGAAATCGTACATTTCCTTGGTTACGATATCAGTTGTGTCTCCAACAGAACGACTGATGACCTCATAATGTTCAAAAATAGGCGTGCGTACTTCTGCATAGTTGTAGCGTTTGAAAATTTCACGCGCAAATCCTTCAACGTACTGCCATTTGGCAGACTCAGCAGGTAAAATATCCTGCGTTCCTTTTGGTTTTTGTAATTTCATAGAGAATCCTCTTTATAACTTAATAGTCCTATTTTACCATAAATGAGGGGATTGGGACAGTGTGAAAAGAAGACTAACACCTAAATTTCATTTTTGAGATTGAGACTTGTCAGAAGAATAGCTATCAGAGAAAGACCTACGAAAAGCATCCAAGTCAACTGTATATCCCATACCGCCACCAGTGAAAAACAGGCCGTCCCCACTGGTATAGATAGAGTAAACAACAAACCTAAAAAATTACTGGTACGAGAGAGAACCTCCGGAGCGAGATTTTTCAGCAACATAGCACTAATTTTGGGGGAAATTTTACCAGAGATATACATGGTAAAAAAGACGAAAAGCATCCCGAGCAAGACTTGGTTTACCAAATTAGATAGACCAACTAGACTGGCTCCTAATGTAACCCACATCATCAATCTAGGCAAAGATTGCTTCCCAAAATAGTCATTTCCCGTAAGGCTACTGATGATGACTGCTAATAAGGTAATCAATTGTAAGATAAACAATGCATCCTTGTAGGAAAAATTCAGTAAGGAATGATTTAAAAGGAAGATGTTATAGATACCACCTAAGGCACCACCCAAAGCATTGATAAGCAAGATAGCAAAGAGCATAAAACCAAAGTTTTTCTGTCCACTTTTAAGAAAAACGAGACGTAGGTTTCGGTAAATCGTTAAAAACTGATCTTTGATAGAAAGCTTCTCATTTTTCAGTGATTTACTATCAGCAAATGGAGTTGATAAGCTTAATTCAGCCCTTCCTAAAAAGAGAATGAGAGCTGACACTAGGAAAAATATGGCATTGATTCCCGCTACAAGCGAAAAGTTCTGTGTTGACACCCCTAATAGCCAAACTCCAAAAGCTTGGCCGCCAATAGCAGAAATATAGGTGATAAACTGGGAAAATGAGTAAGCCTCCATCAAATCTTGCTCCGCGACCTTTTCTTTAACGAGAGGCATTCGCAAGCCACCCGCAAAATCACTAGCTACATCACTAATGACATTGATGAGACAAAGGGTCGAAAAGGCAAAGAAACTAGCTTGCTGAACAACTAGGGCTGCTAGAAAAAATAAAACCGCCTGAAATAAACCGACATAGGTCATCCATTTGACCTTGTCCTTGGTATAATCTGCCCGAATTCCCACAAAAACTGTAAAAAGAGTTGGAAGCATCATCACAACATTCGCCATTGCAACGGCAACAGAAGCCTCTGGCAAAGTCGAGGCATAGACCACAAACACTAAATTAAAAATGGAAGCTCCAAAAGCATTGAAAAATCGTGATAAACTCAAAACTCTGTAAGCTTGATTTCTTAGTAATAGTTTCATATAGATTCCTCTCTTTCTCACATACTACTTTTATGGTAGCTCTAGTATAGCATCAAGAATCTTACGAGAAGACATTTTTGAATATATGCAACAGACTAAACTGATAACGAAAACGATAGAATTTGTCTAATGCTAATAAGTATCTTCATAGTCCTATCGTTTCAAGTTATTTTATCTAGTTGCAGATATTCAACACTCCATGGCACTTCTATAATAGTCAGCAGATCTGCTACAACCAATCATTTCAAAAATACGGACAGCGTCCTCCATCTTTCTCTGCCCTTCCTCTGCTCTTCCTTGCTTACTATCAAGCAAACCTTCTGCCCATAGGTAGACTATTCGAAAATAGGTTTCATTTTCTTCAAAGAAGTTCTTTTCAATTTGTTTTTTAAAATAGAGGGCATTGGTAAAATCATCAATTTCAATACAGGCCATAAAAGCATTGAGGAGCAAGGTATGCATCATATTTCGATTTTTCCCAACTCCTTGCAAGAAATCTGACTTCCGCAACATTTCTCGAGTGTACTTTGTAAAAAGCTGGATTGACAAAAGAGGAGAGCAAGAAGAAAAGAACAACAGTTCATAGTGCCCCCAAATTTCGACAGAAAATAGATAATCATGTAGGACTCTTTCTTCCTCAGCAGTCAATGTAACCGTCTCATCAATAGCTTTCATATAGGATTTTATTAAAATCGCATTGAGAATGTGTTGCTGTCTATCTTTTGAAAAAGGAAGTTGTTGATACTCTCTCTGGTAGAGAGTGCGCAAGGATGTCAAATCTTGAGGGTCAATAGCCTCAACTATTCTGTTTCTAAATTCAGAATAGGCATCCTGATGAAAACCTCTCGTCAAAAATAACAATTCTTCCATACTCGCATGAATATTCTCCAAAGCTGTGATTAACTTTGGAGCAGATATTTCACTCTGACCATTTTCAAAACGCGACAATAAGGATGCTGAAAAGCGTCCACCTGTTGCTTTTCTCAAGGAAATTTTTCTTGATTCTCGTAACTCTTTAAAAACTTTTCCTAAATTCTTCATCCTCTTACCACTCGTCTTTTATTTTTTCCTATTTTACCACATTTCCTAATAAATACTAGTTCCAAGCTAGCATTTACAATCTGAGCTAGGCATGATACAATGAATAACATCAGATATACGAAGGAGAACTTATGAAAAAGAATATCTTGACGACCCTTGTAGCTGCTCTTGTCTACTTTCTCTGTATCGGAGTGGGTGTTCTACTAGGAAACCTTGTCGACCACACTGGAAATATGTTTTACGCCCCTGCCTTTTCTGCTCTTGTGGGCGGTAGCGTCTATATGATCCTTTTAGAAAAAGTGCCTCGTTTTGGAGCTATTACTACGATTGGGCTCGTTATCTCTCTCTTTTTCCTCGGAAGCAAGCATGGTGCTGGTGCCTTTCTTCCAGGAATCATATGCGGTCTTGCAGCAGATGGCATTGCTCATCTTGGCCACTACAAAGATAAGGTCAAGAACCTTCTTTCCTTCCTAGTTTTTGCTTTTGGTACTACTGGTCCCATCCTACTTATGTGGTTGACACCTCAAGCTTACATAGCAACCCTAGTTGCTCGTGGAAAATCTCAGGACTATATTGATCGCATCATGGTTGCGCCAAATCTCACTACCATTCTTCTCTTTGTAGCAAGCGTCCTTATCGGTGCTCTACTCGGTTCCCTTATTGGACAAGCGCTGAGTAAGAAATTAACACATAAACAGTAACAAAAAAGCCCCTTGTCTCTAATATTTATTTGAGACAAGGGGCTTTTTTTTAATGAAATATTTAAAATTCACTGTAAATGAATTCTTGGATGTTGGAAAAATCTGTGACAAGAGAATAAATCACGATGCTTAAAATAACCGTGTAGAAAAACAAGGTCCACAATAGTAAACGATGTGTGTTAGTTAGTTTCGTTTGCAAATTTGTAAAGTTCTTTTTCAACTTCCATCCATCCTTTCACCCCAACGTGCATCACGTCAAATAAAAAGTAATCTTCATATTCCTTATTTCCATAGTTTAACACAGTAGCACCGTGGTTTTTGGCAATTTTTTCTATTTTTTTGTAAGTTTCTTCACGCATCTCTCGTGAAACACCTGTGTAATCATTCCATTTACCATTTACAGGAAAGATAATGACTTCAACTTCAATTCCCAATTCCTTAGCAACTGTCAAGAAGAGTTCCATATCTGAATATTCTGGCGACTCCAGGTAGCTCAAATCTTTATTAGAATCTTTTAATGAAGCATAGCGATCTCTCAAATAAGTATTGTAATAGTTGTTATCAACAGCATAATCATTATTGTCTGTTTTCTTTTTGACCTCTTCTACAAACTGATTCGTCATTTTTTCCCAATCATAGTCTGGGGTTTTATCCCCTAGTGAAGGATAATCTGATTTGGCATGTTTTTGATAAAAAGTCTGTTTGAGTTTAAAGGAATAAATCGCATTATCGAACTCTAATAGTTTTTTATCAATAATGGTTCCTTTCCCATCTATGAAATAACTTTTGTATTTTTTGTAGATGTCATTTTGTTGCTTGTTCCCCTTTGTAATTTCGATAATGCGATTGATTAGTTTTTCTTTCGTTTCCTTACTAATCTTATCATTACCTAGCATATGGAAAATATGTTCCTGAGAAGCCTTGTTCAAAAAGGCATCTTGATGAGTCCCGTCTTTTTCAAACCACTGAACCGACTCTATTATAGCCACTTTTCGCTTAGTCATAGCTCCTTCAATCGAGCCCAAGGTTGTAGCTTGAATGATATTTTGAGAATAACTGGTTCCTATCTGCATGATATTAAAATCATTGTAGTTAAAAATTTTATTGGGATGGTAATCTTCATTTATCGTCGCAACCAACTCAGATGATCCCAATAAAACAAATGTATTGGGAGTAATATTGCTTGTTAAAATATCCCTACTTTTATACTTTTCATACGAAGTGCTATAGCGAATACTGTTATCCTTTACTTTATAATAATCATCAATCTTCTTGACGTATGTCACATTTAAAAGGGCAAGCGTCGCAATTACAAGCACTAGCGATAGCAAAAATGCTTTTAGTTTAATCATCTCGTTTTATCCTATCCCTTCGATTCTTCCAACCTCTTTTCAATTTCTTATCTCTTTAAAATCGTCAGTAAGATTTTGTAGGGTTCACCTGAAAAGATAAAGAAACCAACCATAACTAAATTCATGGTCACAAACCAACTCATTAGTTTGTACCAAGTTTTATTTTTATGTTGCTTATAAAAATTGCTTTTCTTTTGATAAATTTCAAATCCAGACATCAGAACTCCATGGTAAAATCCATAAGCGATATAGCTAACACTAATTCCATGCCAAAATCCCATGACCAGCATATTGACCATATAGGCATAGACTGCATTGTGCAATCTATTCTTAAACCATTTTTTTCTGATAACCTGCATCAAAACTCTTGAAAATACAAAGTCTCTCAACCAAGTTGACAAGGTGATGTGCCATCTAGTCCAGAAATCCTTGATATCAACACTCAAGAAAGGTTTATTGAAATTCATCGGTGTCTGAATGCCCAAAATATTACTGCTTCCAACAGCCATCAAACTATAACCCGCAAAGTCAAAGAACAGATAGAATGTATACAAGTACATATATTTGAGTGAGTAGACAACTGTACCAGTATTGCTTAGAGCAAGTAGCATCTGGTAAACATAGGTTGATAGAACCACCTTGTAGAGAAGGCCTAGAACAATGCGATAAATACCATCACCTGCTAACTCTAGGTAGTCTTTTCTAGGCATGACTTCATTGATCTCTTTTAGAAATCTTCTGCTACGATCGATTGGTCCCGAACTAACTGTAGGGAAAAAGAGTAGAAACTGAAGATAATCTTTTACACTGATTTTTTCTTTGATTAAACCATCCGATATTTCCAGCATGATTTGGATAGTTTTAAAGGACATATAAGAAATCCCAATAAAAGCCAACAAATGTAGCTGGGTTAAGGCAAAGACTTTATTGACTACTAAAGGTAAAATGGATAACATAACCAGTGGCTTCAACCGTTTTGAATCCATTCTTTGTGCTATGAAAACCAGAAAATACTGGTAAATGATAAATGCCAGTAGATAAACAACCATAGCTTTACTCTTACCATAGATGGCTCCTGCAAATAAAATTGACAGACTTAAAATATAATAATCCCTACGCTTGCCAAAGTAGTTTAAAACAAAGCCAATCAGTAAAACTACAAATAGTAGAAGGAAAAACTCATTCCCCTCAAAATAATTCATACTAGCCGAACTCCTTTATCATTTCATAATTCTCTACAGATAGATTACTACCTTAGTCATATCGAAATATGCTTTCTCATTATACCATACTTCCAAAAGTTTATTCCACTTGAATAACAAATATAGTTTATAAAAAGAACCACACGGCTCTCAGAAGGTAGACAAACCCTTTCGGTAATTTTACTACATCTTGAAAACTCTTAGAAATGCTGAAACATGCTATTTTTAAGAGTTTTTTTATTTTCTCTAATAAAAGAAAAAGATTGAAGAAAATTGTCCAAAATTGACTTTTTCTTCAATCTGAGAGCTAGCTGGCTCTTTTTTTATTTATGACTTAATTTCTTGGTCAAAAAGTCTCCCAAGAACTGAATTGTAAAGATAATCAGGATAATGATGAGTGTCGCAAGGACTGTTACATCATGATTGAAACGGTTAAATCCATAGGCGATAGCTACGTTACCGATACCACCTGCTCCGACCGCTCCCGCCATAGCTGTTTCACCAACTAGTGAAATCAAGGTCACAGTTGTCACACGGATCAAGTCTGGTAGACCTTCTGATAGGTAAACACCTACGATGTCCCAGAAAGTAGCTCCGCTAGCTTGAGCTGCCTCGATGACACCGCCATCTAGCTCTGCCAATACCACCTGTACCTGACGAGCAAAGAAGGCAAAGACTGCAAAAGATAGGGGTACAATAGCCGCATTTGGTCCGATACTTGTCCCTACGATTAGATGAGAGAAGGGTGACAAGACAGCCAAGAGAATGATAAATGGCACCGCACGGAAGATAGAGGTAATCTTGTCTAAAATCCAGAAAACAACTTTATTTTCCAAGACACCACCTGGAGCTGTCAAGACAAGGAAAAGCCCTGCAACCAGCCCTAGGAAACCTCCGATGAGGAAGGAAAGAACCGTCATATAAAGGGTCAAGTAGATTGCTGTCCCCCAGCCAGCCTGACCAGACCAACCCATCTTGTAGACGTTTGGTAAGTATGCTTTAATCAATTCTGCCATCTTACTGTCCTCCCCTCAATACTTTTAGTTGCACACCAGCCTGACGAATGGCATCTTGAGCGCTTATCAAGGCTTCTTTTTCTCCTGACAAGACAACCACAAGTTCACCTACAGGAGTACCATCCAAAATTTCAATGTTTCCATAGAGAATATTGGCTGTTACTTGGTAGTGCTTGTACAATTCATTCAAAAGCGGCTCATCTGTAGAAGCGCCTGCATACTTGAGTTGTACCAAAATGCTGTTTTCAGATAAGTGCTCTACGATTTCCTGTTTCTCAATCTTGACCATAGCTTCATCAATACCTGTCGCAGTTGAGATAAAGTCCTGAGTCAATGGTTGCTTAGGATCAGAGAAGATTTCAAGAACGCTACCTTCCTCAATCAAGCGACCATCCTGCATCACTGCCACACGGTTAGCAATGTCTTTGACAATCTGCATCTCGTGTGTAATCAAGACAATGGTCAAACCTAGTTTACGGTTCAATTCTTGCAAGAGTGACAAGATTTGTTTCGTTGTCTTTGGATCAAGAGCTGAAGTTGACTCGTCTGAAATCAAGATTTTTGGATCATTGGCCAAGGCACGCGCAATAGCCACACGTTGTTTTTGACCTCCAGATAGTTGTGAAGGATAGTTTTCGGCACGGTCAGCCAAGCCCACCAAGTCCAACAACTTAGCTACTTTAGCCTTCTTTTCTTCCTTGCTGAGTCCAGAGTGTTTGAGAGCAAAGGCTACATTTTCCTCTGCTGTTTTCTGGCTCATGAGGTTGAAGTGTTGGAAAATCATCCCGATATCTTGACGTTTATGTCGTAATTGCTCAGCAGTTAAGGTAACCTTACCATCAAAAATTACATCATTATCTACAGTAATTCGACCTGCAGATGGTTTTTGCAAGAGGTTAATAACACGAACTAGGGTTGATTTCCCTGCTCCAGAATATCCAACGATTCCGTAGATATCCCCTTCTTGGATGTGAATAGTCACATCCTTGACCGCTGTGATGGTTCTTTTCTTTTGGTGAAAAGTCACATCGATCTGATCTAACTTGATAATATCTCTACTCATAGCTTCTAATCAGCTCCTCTACTAATTCAATATGGGTGTAATAATCGGCGATTCGTACATTCTCATCTCCACCATGGTCTCGGCTATTAGCATTTCCTAGACCAAAGGCAACCATAGGTACTTCTAAAGCATCAAAGACCGTATGCATAGGTCCTGTCCCAGCTGTAGTCGGCAAGACAGATACGCCCTGTGGATAGAATTTCTTGGCTAACTCAATAACATTGAGAATAGATGGTGCACTCATATCGCTTCGATAACTCATCTCACCCAAGGTATAGTATAATTCTACCTTATCAAAGCCATTTTTGTCTAGTTGTTTCCGGATTTTATCCAAAACATCATGTGGGTCCAAGCCAGGAACCAAACGAACTTCTAGCTTGGCACTAGCCTCTGCTGGTAGAATCGTTTTAACTCCTTGCCCCTGATAACCAGACTGAATCCCTTCGATATTGAGTGCTGGTTCAAAGAAGAAACGCTTTAGAAAGGCTGTACGTTCCTCTTGTAAAAGTGGCAATTCCAAGCCATAAATCTGGCTGATTTCCTCTGGATTGCGTTGAGCATAGGTTTCAACCAAGGCTAACTCTCGTTCATTAGGCTCTTGAACCTCATCGTACAAGCCCTCAACTAAAATACGTCCATCTGCAGCTCGCAAACTAGTCAAGGCTTGAATCAGATACCAAGGCGCTGACTCTACAATACCGCCATAGCTAGAGTGGATATCCACATCGGCACTCTTGACCTTGGCATCAAAAGTCACAATTCCTTTGTTCCCACCAGAGATTTCTAGCTGTTCCAAGGCATTTTTGGTTCCTTGTTCCCAGACCAATAAATCTGCACCACGAAGCTTGTCCGCATGTTTTTCTAGATATTTGTCCAAGTCCATAGAGGCAGATTCCTCTGCGCCTTCCATGATGAAACTGATATTGACTGGTAGATCATCATGATGCTGCATGTATTTTCTAAGAGCACTCAAGCGGGCAGTGATATGTCCCTTGTCATCATCAACCCCGCGTCCATACATGATGCCATCACGGACAGAAAGCGTAAATGGATCCTCTGTCCAGACTTGGTCGCCATCCGCAGGTACTGTGTCATAGTGGTTGTAGAAAATGATAGTCTTGGCATTTGGGCGTGAACTTTTAAAATGCGCCATGACAAAGGGTGCCGTATAACTCTCATCAATCTCGACCTCTGCACCTACACGCTTGAAGATCTCGCCTAGATAACGAGCCACTTCTTTCAAGCCGACTTGTTGGGCAAAGACTGATTTTTTAGAAATCAAGGTCCGCAAAACTTCAAAGTAATGTTGCGCCACATGATCCTTTTCAAACTTTTCAATTTGTTCTTCTTGGCTAGGGAAAACCATTTTCTCTCTACCTTTCTACTAGGACTTGTACCTTTGGAATCAATACAAGTGGATGTTCCTTTTCTTTAGTCTCTATATAAAAGCAAGAGGTGGAAAAAATCTCTCCCACCTCCCTGTGTTTATTACCAAACTGGTTGATCCAAGCCGTCTGAAGTTTCTTCGATGACTTTTTTCACTTCGTCAGTGTGGTAAGCTGCGATAATTTTCTTGATTGCATCAGCTTTAGGTGATGATTCCCAATCTTTTTTCGCAACGATGATGTTGTACCATTGTTTTGAGTTTTCGTCAGCTTGCTCTTTAAAGAGTGCTTTCTTGTAGTCCAATTTTGCTTCTGTAACAAAAGTGTTGTTTACAACTGCTGCATCAACTGATGTCAATGAACGAGCTGTTTGGCTAGCATCCAACTCAGTGATTTTCAAGTTCTTTGGATTTTCTTTGATGTTTGCGATTGTAGCAAGTTCAGTTCCTGAAACATCCAATTTAATCAAACCTGCTGATTGAAGAAGGTAAAGGGCACGGCTTTCGTTAGTAGCATCGTTTGGAATTGCGATTTCACCGTTATTTGGGATTTCTTCCACTTTAGTGTACTTGTTTTCTTCCCCGTTTTTACCTGAGTAAAGGCGGATTGGTGAGATATAAGTATCTGCAATCGCTACAAGGTCCTTACCGTTTTCTTTGTTCCAGTTGTTCAAGAAGTTGTAGTGTTGGAAAGCGTTCAAGTCTACTTCACCATCAGCAGTTGCTTTATTTGGTTGTGAGTAGTCTGTAAACTCTGTGAATTCCAATTTAATTCCGTCTTTTTCAACCAATTCTTGGACTTTGTCCCAGCGTGCTTCTTCTGAACCGCTACGGTTAACAGTCGCAATTTTAACTGTAGTTGTATTGTCTGCTTTCTTGTCTGAATTTCCGCAAGCTGCAAGTGCAAGGCCTGCTACTGTAGCGATAGCTGCTACGCCTAACCATTTTTTGATTTTCATGATTCTTTCTCCTTTAAAAATAATACCGTAATAGTATCTCATACTTTATTTGATTTCGCAAATTGTTAATAGATAGGAAGACCTATAGTTTGAAACTATATACCTACAGAATGGAAAATCATCCATCTACCAGAGAATGGATGATTTAAAAATTTATTTAATATCAGCTTCTGCTGGCAGATAAGAACCGCCAAAGAACTGTTGAGATAGCTTTTCAAGGGTTCCATCTTTATATAATTCTTGGATGCGTTTGTCCACAAATGCCTTCAACTCATCTTGACCTTTGGCAAGAAGTGGGTATACGTAAGGTTGTTGGTCGCTTGGAAGTTCGATAACTTTCAAGTTATCCAAACCTTGGTCCTTGATGACTGTCTCTACACCGATTTTATCAAAAATCTTGTAGTCAAATCGGCCATCACTCAAACGTACCATGATTTGTTGGAAGTCCCCTTTAACGTAGTTAAGGATAGTTGGGTTATCTGAGTGTTGTTTGTTGTAGTCTTCTAGCTGTTTAGCAGATGTTGTTCCTTGAACAACTTCTGTTGATTTTCCACCGATATCATCAAACGATTTGATGCTAGAGTCATCTTTTTTCACTACAAGAACGTTAGGGTTTTTAGCAGTTGGAGCTGCATAAAGGTATTTTTCAGCACGTTCTTTAGTGTAGCTGATGTTGCTAACAGCCATTTGGTAACGATCAGCATCAAGTCCTGCAAAAACACCTGACCACTCTGTCTTCTCAAACTTGACAGTATACTTGTCAGAATCTTTAAAGATAGCGCGAACCACTTCAATCTCGTAACCAGTCAATTCGCCATTTTCTTCATAGTTGAATGGTTTTGGTGTAGCATTGGTTACAACGATAATTTCTTTTTTACCAGATGTTGCTTCACCAGATGCAGCATCTTTCTTTTCACTGCCTGAGCAAGCTACCAATACACCTGCGGCTACAAGCCCTAGAGCAGCAAGTGATGAATATTTAATAATTTTCTTCATAATATTTCCTCCAAAATAGAATATAGTCTTATTTTAACAGAAAAAAAGGAATTACGCTATTATATGATTTCTATATTTGTGATAGGTTTTCTTTATGGCTGATTAAAAGACCAAACGTAGGACTGCTATCAAGACCACTCCAAAGAGAACAGTCCCTACCAGATTGCGGTAACGAAAGGCTACAAAGGCCGTTGGAAAGACTGCTAAAAAGTCTAACCACTTTATTTGCGGAAGGCTTCCAACTTTTCCTGTCACCACACTTGAAAGAATCAAGGCAAAGATAATAGAAACTGGTAGAAATTTCAAAAAGCGCTCTACGATAGGCGGCAAACCCTTGTACTTGGCTAGGATAAAAGGAATCATTCTTGGAATCCAAGTCACCAAGCCAGAAAAGACAATTGCTAATAAAACATACTTACTGACCATCCAAGACCACCCCCATAGTACAACCTAGCAAGGTCGCAAACAAGACAGCTAATGACTGAGACACCACCGTCAAGAGCAAAAAGAAAGATACAGCTACAACTGCTAAAATTATGAAGAGATTGCGCAAAGGAATCCGTTTTTGCATAATCTGAAACTGGGAAGTAAAAATCCCAATAAACATCCCCACTAGGGCAAAATCTAAGCCAAACATTTCTGGATTTGGTAGAAGTCCACCTAGAGCAGTTCCGACAACAGTTCCGACAAACCAAGCCACATAGCTGTTAAGGTTGTTTCCGTGCATCCACATAGGATTGACCTTATCCGTACGCACCAACTCGCCCATCAAAACGCCATAGGTCTCATCGGTCAAGAGGCTGGACATGCCGATATTGTGCCAGAGGCTGGTATGACGAAAATAGGTCGATGCATGCAAACTCAGCAAAAAGAGACGCAGATTAATCAAAAAGACCGTCATCGCAATAGCAGCTACTGGAGCTTGAACTGCAATCAAAGCTATCATGGCAAACTGAGCGCTCCCAGCATAAACAAAGAGACTCATCAGACCCATTTCTACTGGTGTCACATAGGGCGAACCGATAATCCCACAGGCAAGACCGATGCTAACATAGCCCAGAGCAGTCGGTACCGCAGCCTGCACACCCTCCCAAAATCCTTTTTCTTTCATAGACTTCCTCACTAATCATTCCTTCAGCAACTGTTTTCCAAACAGTCACAGCAAAAATTATTATAACATATTCGTAAAATAGAAAAAAGTTTAGAGTTTGAAGCTAGTAAAAAGTACTCATCCAGGATACATTCGAAATTGATCCACTCGAATAGGATATTTGTCAACTTCAGGTTTTTCAACATATTCATTTTCTATCGGGTAAACATCAACCCAGAGTTCTTCTCTCTGCCCTTTTAACTTGACCTTAAATCGATAACCAACATCATCACCTGCCAAGGCATCAACTTTCAAGGACTGAAAGTTTGGTAGAGCTTCGATTTCTGCTTTTATATCTTGGGTCATGTGATAAAATATTTCTTTCTGTTGCGCTTTAGAAGGCATCGGAAAATAAATCGTCGCTTCTTGTAAACGATGCGATTTTGAAAAGGTGAAGATTGCTCGACCGCTATAATTCTTCCAATTAACCTTGTCATAATTATAAAAAAGACGCCCTGTTTTATAGAGATAAGGGTCTTCTGCATGCCAAGTATCTCGATAGCCAGTTGCTGTTTCTTCCACTACTTCATTTGGTTCTCCAAACGCTTCTTCAAAAGACTTCGTAGGCATATAAAATGAAAGTGACTCAAACACGACCAGTTGCGTCTTGGAAAAAGTCTGACAAGCTATTAGAATCAGGAGGAAAGTTCCAAGTACAAGCAGACTACTGATTATTTTTGTAAATTTCATATTTCTACTATACAAAAAAAATCGGTCATTTGTCCAAGATAAAAGAGTTAACTCTAGGCTAACTCTTTATTCTATAGTATCAAAAGCGAGGCTAGGTTTGGCATTTATCTCCAATCCTGCAAAGTTTTCTTTGTTCCACTCACTAACGCTTGCGTAGGCAATCATGCCTGCATTGTCCCCGCAAAGACGCAGAGGTGGAATGATAACCTTGACGTCAGTGATTTCAGCTGCCAAGCGTTCTCTTAATCCTTTGTTTGCTGCTACACCACCAGCTACAACGAGGGTTTTAACAGGGTATTTCTCTAAGGCTTTTTTAGTTTTTGCCATGAGAATATCCATGACTGCAGCTTGGAAAGAAGCAGATAGGTCTTCCTTGGACAAGCTTTCTCCCTTTTGCTCGGCATTGTGGTGAAGATTGATAAAGGCAGACTTCAAACCTGAAAATGAAAACTCCAGATTGTCTTCCTTAATCATGGCACGTGGGAAATCATAAACATCCTGACCTTGGTGAGCCAACTCATCAATCTCCCGACCTGCTGGATAGGTCAAGCCCATGACACGTCCGACCTTATCATAGGCCTCACCAACCGCATCATCACGGGTTTCACCAACAATCTTATAATCACCAGCCTCAGAAACATAGACCAACTCTGTGTGTCCACCACTGACTAATAGAGCTAGTAAGGGGAATTCCAAAGGCTCCACACTTTGAGCTGCCATGAGGTGGCCAGCCATGTGGTTAACGGGAATCAGCGGAAGTCCATGTCCCCAAGCAAAGGCCTTGGCAGCTGACAAACCAACAAGCAAGGCTCCGACCAAGCCTGGTCCATAAGTAACCGCAACAGCTGTTACATCTTCTTCTGTAATCCCTGCTTCTGCCAGCGCCTCCTCGATACAGGCTGTAATGACCTCAACATGGTGACGACTAGCCACTTCAGGAACTACGCCCCCAAAACGTTTGTGACTTTCAATTTGACTAGCAATGACATTGGATAAGAGCTCGTCATCGTTTTTCAGTACGGCGACACTGGTCTCATCACAGGATGTCTCAAATGCTAAAATATATCTATCCTTCATCTATTTCTCTCTTCATGATAATGGCATCCTCAACTGGATCATGGTAGTAGGACTTTCTCTCAGCGATGACTGCCATTCTTTCTTTCTTATAAAATGCCTGTGCTCGTTGATTTGACTTTCTGACTTCGAGGAAAATCTCCTTATCTGTCGTTAATTGAGCAAACAAGGCTGACGCGATTCCCTGACCTTGATAGGCTTTTTTGACAGCAATTTGCAGGACTTCTGCTTCAAATAGATTCTCCTGCACAGCTAGAAAGCCAATCACTTCTTCCCCATCATAAGCTAGAGCATACCAGGTCTGGTCTTGGGACAGGTCTGCTTGGATTTGTTCCAGAGTCCAAGGACTGACTGGGTATACATCTACCATGACAGCATAGATGACTTGTGCCAAATCAGGCTGTTGTTGGATTCGTTTAATTTCTATCATAGGCGTTTAATGTAAGACTCGCCAGACTCGGTGTGATTCTTAAGCCAGTTTTCCTCAGCTTCTACACGCTTGAGGTAATTTGGCACAAAGTCATGCAAGGAGTCTGCTTCCTTATCCCAAGCCCAGAGGGCTAGATTCGCTGCATTTGGCAAGGTTTCCTGATAGTTAGCCTGTGGTAGTTGTTCTTGAATCTGCTCCACAAAGGCTCCCACTTCACCAACAAAAGTGACTTGTTCAGCATCTTTGACTTGCTCCAAAACTTCTGCAAAGGACAGATGCGCCTCTGGAAAGACAGGCTGAGCATTTTCATAAAATCCTGCGTAAACATTGTTGCGACGCGCATCCATCAAAGGTACTACAAGACCTACTTGCTGGCTTGGTAC
>NZ_AJML01000003.1:0-23729 GCF_000259525.1 Streptococcus sp. SK140
TGAACAGTTGATGTTACATCTTTCTTCCATTGATCTGTCTCAGGGTATTTAGGACTCTTTGGATCTTTTGGATTGATTGGATCTGTTGGTTTATGTGGATTATTTGGTCCAACTGGAGTTACATCGTGTTCTAGTCTAACTACGAATTCTTGTTCAATGTTTTCATCATCATCAAATTTCTTTTGATCTTCAGAGGCCTTTTTGAATCCATCGTCTACAAGTTTGTAACCTTTATTAACAAAATCAGCAATCTTAGCATCCGTTGAGTAGTTAATGGCTTCATCCGATTTACCAGAAACTTGATCTTTTGCTAACTCCTTATTATTAGCACTTGTATCAATGTATTTAATAATAGCTGATTGCATTGGTCGCTTATAGACAACGACTGTTTCGTATGTACCCAAATCAGACTTAGCTACAATATTGCGCCAATAAGTTTCTGAAACGGTACGTTTACCTGCTTGAGCTTCAATAAGCGTATCTGGTGCTTTGCTTGAATCATATGAAACAGAAACTGAATCAGCTTTAGCCCCAACTTCTAATCCTGGAACATTTGTTGATAGAATTTCTGGTTTATAGCCTTTGAGTTTTGGCGAAGCGATAGTACCATAATTATGGGTACCAGAATTTGTTCCGTCTTCTTTCCAGCCTGTATCAGCAATGTTATCTCCATCGATATCAGAAATGTGATACTTCGCTTTACTGTATGCTGCTAAGAATTCATCACCATTTCTAACGCTTGAATTTCTTAAAATATTTTCGAAACCTTCTTTGTCGATTGAGACATCCAAAGTACGGTTCCAATCTGATGACTGGATAACATCTTTAACTGGATTTCCGTCTTTGTCTAGTTTAACTGGAGTTCCATCTTCGTAGACATATTTGATGACATTTTTATGAACACCAGTCGGATTGATTTTCGAACCATTTGAAACCCAAATGTTTTGACGGTTATGACCAACAGGGTCAATACCATAGGTTCTATCTGTAGCACTTACCCCTCCAGAAGAAGATCCTGTTCGAACAGATGCAGCGTTAGCAGGTTGAATATCTGGTCTTCCACTTTGGAAACCAGCGATTGGCATTGAACCACCCTGGATATTAGTCCAAACAGAACTTTGTTTATCTTTAGTTTGGCTATCCCTACCATCTTTATTCATAGAATAGACGGTATAAGTTCCAACAGTAGAGCCACCGTTCCGACTAGCCGGACCGTTAAATTCTATTCTGTTTCTAGAAGCTTGGGATTTCTCTGAAATATAAAGGATGTTTCCGTGTCCGATATCCTGTGGGTTGTTCCCTTGAGGAATAGATACTGGTAATTTACCAGTAATTTCCCCTGCTGAGAGACCTTGTGAGTTTGTATATCTCATAAAGGATACATAAAGTGGGTTATTGAACTGGAAGACAGTATTCTTACTTGAACCCAAGGCTACGGAAATCAACTCCGCATAGTAGTTGGTATTATCGTCTCGGATATCTACGATAGAACCCTTATTAGCTTGGAAAAGTGGCTCAGACTTAGTACCATTCTGAGAACCAAGTGAAATGACATCATCCCAGTCATTGCTACCACGATTGTCCATTTGCACACGGAAAGTCGCAAAGTCATCTACTAAGATTTTACCATTTTCATTGAGGCCGATATAGTTGTAACCATCGTAACTACCCGAAGGTGCACCACCGTTCTTACCTTTACCATCTGAATGGAAGGTATTTGTCGAATGTTTACCAAAGGCTACTCTTGAATCATTACCGAAATCAAGTGCTACACCGCGTCCTCTATTTTCAAAGCGAACTTTTGAATTCTGACCTGTGACAAGTTCTGAGTTATTACCCATCATAATACCATCACGGCCGTTAAACTCAAATGTTCCTTCTTCGCCAATAAGAACTCGGCTAGGACCATTTTTACGACCAGTGTTAAGAGTACCGTATCCACCGAAACGATCCCTATCGGTAACTCCATCCCCTGGACGGTTTATACCAATTGAAATACCTTGTCCGATACTAGTATTTAAGATTAACTTAGAGCCTTTACCAGTTTCTACGGTACCACTATCAGCCATGAAAATACCAGCATTATGGTAGCGAGCACTATCAGTTTGGTTGCCAGTGTTCATATTGATAGTAAGACTACCATTATCTTTTACACTGACTTTAGCTCCGCTTTCAAGAGTAATAGCATCCCCTTGAGAAGAGCGATTAAGCGTTAAACTAGCTCCCTCAGCAACTGTTACAGATTTAGCATCGTGGATATTTGACTCACGACGTTGGTATGAACGGCCAGCAGCTCCAACATTGCGTTGTACGTGTTGTGTTTGACCATTTGCAGCTTGGTAACTATCGCTAACTGTTGAAGTTGTATTTCCTTTGATAACGACATTTGTGTTACCACCACCACCATAAAGTGATGAACCAACACTCGTTACATTTTCAAATGTAACTGTATTAGAGCCACTGGTTCTTGATAGTTCAATTGGACCTCTAGAGTTTGCTGAAGCAATCTTAAGATTTTTGAGGTTTAGTTCCCAGCTAGCTCCTGTCAACTCCAAAGTGTGTGACAAAAGTTCAAGACGAGCGTTTTCATTTTTACCTTGGATAGTAACTGGACGAGATGGTGCATTAATGGTAGTTCTACGGTCAACAGATCCTGCACGTCCATTGTCGGTATTACCATTATCACCTTGAGCTACGACATCACCATTTACAGTGATTTCGCTGACATTTCCATCCTCTAAGGCTGAAACAAACTCACTCCAATTTGATACTTCACGTTTATTTTCTGAAGTAGCTCGGCGTGTACGTGTTGAACGACGTGCTTCAGCTGGAGCTGGAGCTTTATCAGTAGACTTATCATCTTTGTCAGCAACTTCAGCTGGAGCTTTGTCAGTAGACTTATCGTCTTTTTCAGCGACTTCAGCTGGAGCTTTGTCAGTAGACTTATCGTCTTTTTCAGCGACTTCAGCTTTACCTTCAGTTGCTTTCGCCGTATCTTCACTTGATTCTTTAGCTGGTGTTTCTGACTTTTCAGATTTTGGACTCTCTGTTGCAAGTTTTTCAGAATCTGAAGAAACTTCAGCCTTTTCTGGTGTCTCAACAGCTTTTTCTGAAAGTGTAGCATTTGACTCAGAAGTTTCTGATGCTACAGTAGGCTTTTCAGCTACTGTAGGTTTTGATTCAGAAGTTTCTGGCACTGAAGATTCCGATGTACTAGTCGAACTATCTGGGCTAGCAGATACTACGGAAGTAGACAAAGTTTCTGAAATATTTGTCTCATCAGCGCTAGCGACTTGGCCACTCAAAAAGAAGGCGGTTCCTAAAAGAACAGACGCTAAACCAAAGCTATACTTACGTAAAGAAAAGCGTTGGCGTTCATTAAAATGATACTTCATTTTATTCTCCTTAAAATATTTGTATATTTTTACACATACTAGTATACCACTTCAAATTAATATTTCAACTATTTTTATATTTTAATTGTCTTTTATAACCAGTTATTTGTTGTCGGAATATTTTCATCCACTATAACTGTGGATTTTTTTGATAACAAAACTATTTTTTGTAAAATAAAAGATTTCTTGATACATTATTGCAAAAAACTTTATTATATACGACATGAATATTATAGAATGTATCACTTAGATAATCTTCCTAGTTCTTTAAAAACTTTAATCGAAACATTGTATGCCTGTTAATAGAATAAGTATTAAAAAATCGTAAAAACAAAATAAAATAGACCAGTTTTCCTGATCCATTTATTCTATAGTTATAAATTATATAGATACATTCTTAACTAAAAGTAAATCTTTTGAATGACTTTTGAAAAATAAACCTTACTTTCACTCCAATAGATTCATCTAGAAGTCCTCCTGCCCTACCAAGTGATGCTGAAAGGCATAGACTGCTGCCTGGGTGCGGTCGCTAACCTGAAGCTTTGCTAAAATGTTTGATACATGGGTTTTAACTGTCTTAAGGGAAATGAACAATTCATCGGCGATACGCTGATTTTCATAGCCCTTAGCGATTAATTGAAGGACATCTCGTTCACGCGCTGTCAGGTCTTCGTGTAGTTCAACATGATTGCGGTTGTATTCTACCTTCTTGCTCACCTCTTGTTCAATAGCTAGCTCTCCAGCCGCCACCTTACGAACAGCGTGTAACAATTCATCTGCGCTCGAAGTCTTAAGCATATATCCTCTAGCTCCAGCATTCAAAACCGGCATGATTTTTTCATTATCTAGGTAAGATGTCACAATCAAGATTTTTGCCTCTGGCCATTCTTTGAGAATAGCTAGTGTCGCATCAATCCCATTGACTTCTGGCATGACAATATCCATGACAATCACATCTGGACGAAGCTCCAAGGCCATAGAAATTCCTTCCGCACCATTGGTTGCTTCTCCTACAACCTCTACATCATCTTGTAATTCAAAATAACTTTTCAAACCAAGACGGACCATTTGGTGGTCATCTACCAATAATAGTTTCATCTTACTTCCTCTTATCTATCCAAATCAAGCAAGGGAATGCGGATATCCACTGCCAAACCTTGCTTGGGAGCTGTTAATAATTGTATAGTCCCAGCCATATCTTCCACTCGTTCTTTAATATTGCGTAAACCATAGCTTAATTCATCAACATCATCTAGCTGAAAACCACGACCATTGTCTGCTACCTTCAACTGTAATTCCGTTTCCGTTTGATAAAGGTAAACATCTAGACAGGAAGCTTGTGCATGCCGAAGGGTATTACTAATCAATTCTTGGACAATTCGAAAGACATGCTCCTCAATCTTTTTAGGTAGTTCGTATACCTGATATTTAAAGCTGACTTTGAGCTCACTTTTTTCTTCTAGCTCTTTGAGAAGTAGCTGAATCCCCTCCACCAAGCTTTTTTGTTCCAGTTCAATTGGTCGTAAATGCAAAAGAAGAATGCGCAAGTCTCTTTGAGCTGTCTCTAAAATGGCAGTCACACTTTGGAGTTGTGTTTGCATCTTCTCTCTGTCTAATTTGGAAGCTTGTTGGCTGAGCCCCGATAAAATCATATGAGCAGCAAAAATTTCTTGACTAACCGTATCATGCAAGTCACGTGCGATTCGCTTGCGCTCCTTTTCAACAATTTCTTCTTCTTTGACCAAGGCCTGATTATCTGCTTTTTGAATAGCTTCTGTTAACAAACCGAGCTTTCCTGACAAGTTTCTAAAACTTGCGTCTAAGTCAGTATCTCCCAGACTTTCAATATCTTTGCCAGCTAGCAGACGTTTGAGATTTGCTTGGATTCTTCTTTTTGAAATTTCATCAACAATTGTCCAGAATAGGACTAATAAAAAGGCTAGGGCAAAACTAAACATCAGGGCTAGAAAAAGGACTTTTTCTGTCTTTTCTAAATCTTGGAAGAGAGAAGTCCACTCTAAATCCAGAACCTTAAAAATGCTTCGAAAGAGAAAGGCAACAAAGAGAAACGAGGTGAAACCGATTAAAATATAAGGTTGTTTTTTCATCCTCGCACCACCTCAACATCTCCAACCATAGTTGTCAAAAGAATCTTAACACTCTTAGGACTCTTGAGATAATCCTTGGTTTCTTGATGAAATTGTTCATTGCGCAAAGCTCGCTTAGGCTGGTCAAAGAAGGTTAAATCTCCATACAAAGAATTAACACTGAGGCTGACTTCTACATCCACTGGTACGATAATTCTAGTCGTGCCGACTAGTTTTCTCAAGATGATGACATTATCATGATTGCTCAAAATCACACGTTCTAGATGAATGGTATCCTTCCCCATGAGACGAAAAAGATTGATATCATCAAAGCGGCAAGTCTGGTAGCTTGAGAAGTGATGAAGATTCCCAAACCAGCGATTTTTCTCCCTCTTTACTGTCACTACCTCTTCAAAAACCAGATTGGTATCTTCTCTTTCCTGGTTCATCATAGGGTAAAGCAAGAACAGGCTATATATCAAGGCCACAAAAATAGCTAGAATGACAAAGGGATTGAGCATGATGATAAAGAAAAATAGGATGCTCACTGCCACTAATATGAGGTTATTTCCCTGTCTTCCAGTGTAGTATCGAATCAGCAGTAAAAACAAGAGCAAGATCAGCAGAAAACGGGAAAAATGCTCTGATACCATCATAATCAGAGCTCCTGTTAATAAACAAGCTTCAATAAATAGAAAAATTTGAAATTTTCGCATGTATCCGTCCTCTCTATTTTATTGTATCACAAAACCAAAAAGTCACATCAGTCTGAGGAATGATAAAGAGACCAGGACCAAAATCCCGACCTCCTTATAGTTGATCTTTTGCTTCTTTTAATTTTCCGTAAAGGAGATAGTCGACCTCTTGCAAATCCTCGATTCTTTTACAATTAAGGGCACACATGATTAGACGTAGGTCTTCCTTCCAGCTTTCAACAATAGTAATAACGACATCCACTGGGTAGTTTTCAACTAACTCTAACATGGTGCGTGAAAGCCCAACTGCTTTGGCTCCAAAGACCAGGCATTTGATAATATCTAGTGGATTGCGCACCCCTCCACTTACCAAAAGGTCCATCTTGTCTTTCCAGTCTTGGGCATTTAGAAGGGTTTGCATGGTCGATTGCCCCCAATCATTGAGGTAGTCCCGTTGACCGCTACGACGATTTTCGATATAGGCAAAGCTAGTTCCCCCACGACCAGACAAATCAACTGTACGTATTCCTATCTCGTATGCCTTAGCAATAGTCTTAACATCCATACCAAAGCCGACTTCTTTTAAAACAAGAGGAACTGAGATTTGATCAGCATAATCTTTCAGATTACTTTGCCATAATCTAAATTGACGCTCACCTTCTGGCATGAGCAATTCCTGCATAACATTAACATGGACTTGCAAGAGAAGGGGATTCATCTCTTGGACCGTTTGTAGCCCCAGTTCAACAGGTTTATCCAAGCCAATATTGGTTCCAAGAAGGAGGTCAGGATGATTTGACTTCACGGAAAAAGAATCATCTGATGGATCCTTAAGTGCAGCGCTGTAAGAACCTGTCACAAATAAAATCCCACAAGCCTCTGCCACCTGAGCCAATTTTTGATTGATTTCTCTGCCCTTGTCACTACCGCCTGTCATGGCATTTATATAAAAAGGAAAGTCCCATTTGCGCCCTGCAAATTCTGTCGAAAGATCAATCTCATCGATGTCGTATAAGGGTAGTGAGGAGTGGATTAACTCCACCTCATCAAAACTATTATAAGTACTTTTTTGTTCAAGGGCATAGCGGATGTGTTCATCCTTCCGATTTGTCGTCATGTCCTATCCTTTCTTGATACAAGAGCTCAATCCCAAGATCAGCCCAGCGTTTTTTCAGTAATGTGGTCGAATCTTGGACAAAACTGAGGGCTATCCCACAGTCTCCACCACCAGCACCACTACTTTTAGCAACAGCTTTTAAGTTTCTGCTGGCATCTTTTAATTGTCTGAGAGAAGGTGTGTAAATATCTGAACTCAAGCCTTCTAAAAGTTGGCTGGCTTGTTCTAACAAGGCAATAATGGTTTCTTCTTGACCTGTCTGCAAAGCCTTTACCAAGTTAGCTACAGTTTCTTTTGAAGCCTGCAAAAAGCTAGCGTTCATATTATTCTTGATTTGCTTGACCATATGACTAGACACAGCTACTTCCTTGGTCCAACCCACCAGAAAATCAAATTTCAAGGCTGGTTCAACATTCCTAATAGAAAAGCCCCAATCATGTGCCAATACACTTGGCAAGTCTTCCTTTTCTAACCATTGTGCAACTGTTTCTCGATTAAAAGACTGATAGAGGACTAGGTCTTCTGAAACGATACAGGCGATGTCTCCCATAGAGCCATTGTCTCCACGTTTGAGAAGAACTGCACTCGCCAGTTTAAACAAGAGGTCTCTTTCAGCTGTTCTTTCATAGAAAACAAGCATAGCCTTGATAACCAAAACAACGACACTACCACTAGAACCTAGGCCAAACTTCTTACCTTCACGTTCCATTTTCCCACGAATCTCTAAGGAAAATGGCTGCAAGTCAACCCCTTGATTAGTCAGATACTCCTCCACCAAAGCAACTGTTTCTTGAATCAAGGCATAGGAAGAATCCGGTCGCATGTCCACACCATAGGTAAACATATCTGAGTAGAGTCGATAAGTATCAGATGCTGTAATCTCAGCCGTCATATAGATGGGTATAGCCTTTATTAGTGCCAACTGTCCTGGTTCTAAGATGGCATACTCACCAGCCCAATAGAGCTTCCCACAAGTTTTAACAATCGTCATCTTGGCTCAAATCCTTTGTCTTTGAAACGATTAAGCGATAGCGTTGACCTAAGAGTTCTGATAGATGTTCCAAGTCTTTTTCTAAACAAAGAACCTTTACATTAGGCCCCGCATCCATAGTAAAGTAGCAAGATTCACCTTGTTCTCTAAGCTGACGAACAAAATCCATAGCCTCATAACTCGCATCCGTCAGGTAAGAGAAGGATGGAGTTGCAGTTTTTGTAGTAGCATGCATTGCGAGAGCGTTCTTCTCTGTCAATTCTCCAACTTTTTTAAAGTCATTTTCCTTGAGGTAGACCAACATATCCTTGTAGTCTTGTTCAGACTGACGAATCCACTCATCAAATGTTGTCGAAGTTTCCACACAGAGTTTCATACCATCCCGACTAGAGATTGGTTTTTTCTGGTCTTCCAAGACCAACATGATCATAGCTAGTTTCAAGTCAGTCTCGACTGGATAAATCTCTCCACTATCCTTGTCCCAAGCTGCTAAGGGGCCATAAAAACTACGAGATGAAGAACCCGATGCAAATTTAGCTTCTAAGGCCAACTCTTTACGATCTAATCCTAATTGGAAGTAAGCATTGCAGGCTTTGACCAGGGCAGATAAGCCACTGGAACTTGAAGAAAGACCTGCCGCTGTTGGCATATTGTTCTTGGTATCGATACGAACAAAACCTGCTCCTTCAGGACGGTAGCTGTCAATGATTTTACTCATTTTGACATGCTCAGCTTCGTTTTGCAACTGACCATTGATGTAAAACTCATCTGACCTAGCATCTGCTGGCAAAGGTGAAAGTGTCGTCTCCGTATACATATTTTCTAAGGTTAGAGAGATACTGCTAGTCGCAGGAACCATCTCTTTTTCTGCTTTCTTACCCCAATATTTGATAATAGCAATATTGGCATAGGAACGTACTGTTACAGGCTTTCGATCCATGTCTGAACAGCTCCTTTCTCTTCTAATCTTTCTGCGAGTTCTTGTGCTTGACTGACATTAGCAGCCAAGGCAATGATACAGCCACCTAGACCACCACCACTCATCTTGGCACCTAGAGCACCATGTTCAAGGGCAGTTTCAACCAAGGCATCTGCCTCAGGGCTACTAACTCCGATTTCTTTTAGATTTCCATGAGCTTTGGTTAGAATTTCTCCCAGCTTCACGGCATCTTTTGTTTTTATCGCTTCTTCTGCTTCTTGGGTCAACTCTCCTAGCGCATGCAAGAAAGGTAAGGCATTCTTGCCCTTGCTCTCAACAACTTGGATAGCTTCACGAGTATGTCCATAAACTCCAGTATCTGCAATAACCAGATAAGCTGACAAATCCATGGTTAATTCTTCAAAACCAACATTCTTGATAAAACGAATAGGCTGGTCACTAAGACAAGTCTTGGCATCTAAACCACTAGGATTCATATGGGCAATCATCTCCGCCCGATTAACCAAAATTTCTAATACATCATGCGGAAGTTCCGCTTGGTAATAATCAAATACTGCTCGAATGGCTGCAATGCTAATGGCTGCTGAAGACCCCATTCCCCGCTTTTCCGGAATAGCCGAGTCAATTTGACAACGGATGCAAGCATCTTTGATATTTAGATACTCGAGAGAAGCATACACAGCCATAGACAAGGTGTCCTCTTCAAAAAGACGCCATGGTGTCGCTGCTGGAACCACCCGACAAGTCACTTCAACCTCTAAAAGAGGCAAAGAAATGGCTGGGTAGCCATAAACCACTGCATGCTCTCCGATTAAGATAATTTTACTATGTGCCTGACCGACACCAACTTCTTTTGTCATTTAATCCTACTATCAGACGAAAAGCGTCTTTTTCTAGATAAAATTTTAGAACTTTATTCCTTTCTATTTTATTATATTTTCACAAAAAAAGCGATTGTTTCCTTTCACAATCGCTTGTTTTCATTATTGTACCCACTCGCCATTATAATTAACGTAGTAGCCACCTACTGTAGTATTCACAGCTAAGGCACCTGAACTATAGGCATAGTACCATTTACCATTAACTTGGAACCAGCCTGTCACCATAGCTCCTGACGACCGAAGATAATACCAAGTATTACCGACATAAATCCAGCCAGTTTTCATATCACCGTTTTGAGCATCTAAATAATACCAAGTTGAACCATCTAGATACCAACCTGTCGCCATAGCACCTGATGAACGGAGATAATACCACTTATTACCAAGATATTGCCAACCAGTTTGCATTGCAGCAGTTGTTGGATCAAGATAGTACCAAGTTGAATTGTCGTTAATCCAGCCAGCACGTCTTTCTCCACCAAGGTAGTCTTTTCCTGAAGAACCTGTTTTTGCTAGGTAATACCAGTTAGACTGATCATAAAGCCAACCTGTTTTTAATGAGTGATCTTGATCAAAGTAGTAGTTTGCTAATTTAAGAACTTCTGGGCCTTCAAAGCCTTCACCATGCTTTTTGCCAACAGTTAACGAATACTTAGCCTCTAATTGTTGCCAGCCAACAAACTCTTGTAGTACGCCATCTTTATCAAAATAGTACCACTTGTGTTGAAGACCGATTTCATTAACTGGTTGGCTATCTAATAAATCATCACGATAACCTGTTCCAGGAATTTCTATATATTGCCAGCCAACTACCATTTCTCCTTTATCACCAAAATAGTAAGTTTTACCGTCTATTTTATGCCAATAGATTGCTTTATGGTCATCTTTTATATAATATTTTCTATTGTCCTTATCGACAAACTGTCCACCTGTAGTGTCCGCAAATACTGTACTAGTTGCTAACAGACTAAAGAAGAAGACTGCTAGACCGACTTGCATCATTTTTTTCAAAAATTTCATTCTTTTATCCTCCAAAATGATTATAGCAAATGTCTTTGCTTTCGTCAATATATTAAGTTTAAACCAACAAGAATCTACTCAAAGTTTGCTTTGAACTTGAAGTTAAGACTGATCAATTTGTTTAAAAAATAAACTGATAGACAGCACAGCCAAGCCTCATGAAATTTTCGATAAAGATGTTCGTTTATTTAAAGATCAAAAAAGCAGTTACACAACTGCAACTGCTTTCTATTCCTGCATGGTATAACCAACACCACGCACTGTTTTGATGTAGCTCTTTTGACCTTTGACATCAATCTTGCTCCGTAGATATCGGATATAGACATCTACGATATTGGTCTCTGTAGCACTTTCATACTTCCAGACGCTCTCTAGCAATTGTTCACGAGTTAAGACTTTCTTACTGCCCATGAGTGTAGCTAAGAGGTCATATTCACGACGAGTGAGAGCAATCATTTCATCGCCACGATAGACTGTATGGTGTTCAACATCCATACGCAGATTACGATAAGCTGTCGGAACTTTCATCTGACTACAGTGTTGGTCGATGAAATCTCGACCTCGGAAGATAGCTGAAATACGACTGACCAAATCATCAATAATGATTGGTTTATAGATGTATGAAACAGCGAAACGCTGGATTGTTTCAAGTTGGTCTTGCAATTCTTCTCGATGGTCCAAGATCATGATCACCGCAGCTGGCTTGGTTCGACTCAACTTATCTGCAAAATCCTGGGCTGTCATATCCCCTAGATGAGCATTCAGTAAAATCAAGTCATAGTCTGTCTGAAGAGCCATGGAGAGGGCTTTTTGTCCCTCTTCTACCTGATCAACTCGGTATTGCTCTTTTTGGAGTTCCAGACTTAAAAAATGAGCTAGATTTCTTTCTTTCTCAAGTAATAAAATCCGTTTCCCCATGGCTGGCCTACTTATTTTTCGTCATACCAAGAGTAGTGGAAGGTTCCTTCTTTGTCTTTACGTTGGTAAGTGTGGGCACCAAAGTAGTCACGTTGCGCTTGGATCAAATTAGCTGGAAGATCAGCTGAACGGTAGCTATCAAAGTAAGTAATAGCTGCTGAGAATGTTGGTACTGGTACTCCAGCTTGAACAGCAAGAGCTACAATATCACGAACAGATTGTTGGTACTTAGCAGTTACGTCCAAGAAGTACTCATCCAAAAGAAGGTTAGCAAGATCTGCATCACGGTTGTATGCATCTGTGATCTTTTGCAAGAAACGTGAACGGATGATACATCCATCACGCCAGATAGAAGCGATATCTGCAAATGGCAAGTTCCAGTTGTTTTCTTTAGAAGCTACACGCAATTGAGCAAAACCTTGTGCGTATGAGATGATTTTTGAGAAGTAAAGGGCTTGGCGGATTTTTTCAATCAACTCAGCCTTATCTCCTTCAAATTTGAAAGCAGCTGGTTTTGGAAGCACCTTGCTAGCATGTACACGCTCTTCTTTGTAAGTAGAGATGTAACGAGCAAATACTGACTCAGTAATGAGTGACAATGGCACACCAAGGTCAAGCGCTGATTGGCTAGTCCATTTACCAGTTCCTTTGTTACCTGCAGCATCAAGAATGTAGTCTACGATTGGTCCATTTTGACCTTCATCGTCTTTGCGTCCAAGGATATCAGCTGTAATTTCAATCAAGTAGCTGTCCAATTCACCCTTGTTCCACTCAGTAAAGATTTCAGCCATATCTTCTGCAGAAAGACCAAGCAAGTGTTGCATAAGATCGTAGCTTTCTGCGATCAATTGCATATCACCGTACTCGATACCATTGTGGACCATTTTCACATAGTGACCAGCTCCATCAGGACCGATGTAGGTCACACATGGTTTTCCATCTTCTGGTGCTTTAGCTGAGATTTCTTCAAGAACATCAGCCACCAAGTCGTAAGCTTCTTTTTGTCCACCAGGCATGATAGAAGGACCTTCAAGGGCACCTTTTTCACCACCAGATACACCAGTACCGATAAAGTTGATACCTGAGTTCGCCAATTCTTCATTACGACGGATGGTATCTTTATAGAAAGTGTTTCCTCCGTCGATCAAAATATCACCTTTATCCAAGTGTGGAAGAAGGGCTTGAATCGTCGCATCTGTACCAGGTCCTGCTTGAACCATAAGCATGATACGACGTGGTTTTTCAATTGAATTTACGAAGCTTTCGATATCATAGCTTGGCACGAAGTTTTTATCAGGATGGCAAGCAATCACATCTTCAGTTTTTTCTTTACTACGGTTATAAATAGCAACTGTATAACCACGGGATTCAATATTAAGGGCAAGGTTACGACCCATTACGGCCATACCAACAACACCAAAGTTAGCTTTTGTCATGTGACACTCCTCTTGTTTAATATGTTTTATTTTATCATGTTTATCTGTGAAAAGAAAGAATTTTGTAACAATTTGACTAGTAGTCTAAATCATCCGCATGTCCAGAACCATTCCCTACAAAGTAACCTGTCTTACAATTAATGGTAAAGAGATAGGTACCATCTGGTTTATAAAGATTATAGTAGCCATTACCATTAACAATATTCACAGGTTCCAAAATATATTGGTTGCCTATAATGTAGCCACGCGCACGCGAAGTCTCAAGAATTCGTTCAAGGACACCATCTGCAAAAGTCCAAGCAGGATTACTACTATCACTAACAGCAGCTTGATTGTACGGTACTCGACTGACACTTCTTTGTAGGTTCACACCATTGCTTGCTAGTCCACTATTAAGGATATTATTTGCTGAGGCTGTTTCACCCGCTGAAGTTGATGCATTAGCAGAACTACTAGCATTGCTTTCAGTTGCTGAGTTTGACTCTGTTTGACTTGATGAACTTGATTGACTACTGCTAGAGCTTGTAGAACTTGAAAGTTGACTCTTACCGAGACTAATAGCCTTATCTAGCAGTTTATCAATTTCAGTATTCCCAGTCTTAACTTCGGTAAATTTAGCATCTGCCTTTACTTTAGCATTTGTATCTAGAACACCATCTGTAATCGCTGGTGTTTCAAATTGAGCATTTACATCTTGTACTGCCTTGATTTGTGTTTCAAGGCTATCATATTTTGATTTGGCAAGAGTATGTTCTTTAGCACCCTCAAGTTTATCTAATAGCTCTTTGAGCTGACTCAATTGACTAAACTGACTATTTTTTAGGGCAGTTTTATTCTCATCAGTATAAAAAGTGTCATAGAGACTGTTAAATTGATCGAGTATTGCTTGATTGCTTACCAAACCAGCATCAGATGACTGAGACTGAATTTCTTGAGAAGAACGAGTAATTTGACGATAAACGTAGTAGCTACCCCCAATAATCAAGACAACAATCGCTAAAAGAGCTGACAAGATGACCCACAGTTTTTTGCGTTGTGGCTCATCCTCTTCTTGAAGAGAGCGAGCTAGAATTGGGGTTTCTTCCTGTGAAGTTTCCTCATTTTCTACCTGTTCTGGTTCAAATACTTCCTCTACAAGATTTTTATCCATAACTAAAGTTTCTTCTAGTGGCGAAAGGAAAACTTCTTCAGTTGCTACTCCCTCTTCTTCAGCAAACTTTTCTGATTCAGAGACTTCTTCTACCGGTTCCACCTCTTCTTCAATCGTTTCTTTGGCGTCTTGGATCAAATCATCGAGACTTTGAAGTTCCTCTTTCTTTGCCTGAATGTTTGTAAATTTGTCAGCTTCGATTTCTTCACGGTGTTGTTTGATGTATTTGTCCAAAATCGTATCATCAGGAGTTACTCCCGCTTCAATTTCTTCATTTTTTCGAATAACTTGTCCAACTGTCAGATCCTTAGCTTCCTCAAAATCAAACTGAGGTTCTTGGGAGGTTTTCTCAGGTTCTAACAATTCTTCTTTTTTATCCTTCTGATCCATGGCAGCTCCTTTCTAATCTGTCAAATTTCTTTTGACACGTTGACCAAAATATTGATATAGATCAACTTTCAAAGTACCGTTGTAGAGTTTTCGTTTTTTGTCCGCCTGACTACCATATTTGCTTTCAAAGGCTTCATCACTTGTCAGGATAAACTTACTCCAAGTTTTGAGAGGTTCAAAAACCTCACCCATTTCAGCATAAAGTTTAGTTACTCCTGCATCATCTGACAGACGTTCACCATATGGTGGATTAGAGATAATGACTCCATTAATCTTATCCGTACGCAAATCCTGTACGCGCATCTGTTTAAAGAGAATATCTCCAGATACTCCTGCTGCCTGGGCATTGGCTTTGGCAATTTCCACCATACGACCATCGATATCACAACCCATAATATCCAGTTCAATCTCTCGATCTATCTGCTTGCTTGCCTCAGTTCTGACTTCTTGAATCAATCGATCACTGACCCAGTTCCATTCTTCAAAGGCAAAGGAACGACGCAAACCTGGTGCCATCTTACGCGCAATCATAGCCGCCTCAATACAGAATGTTCCCGAACCACAGGTTGGATCAATCAAAGGCTTATCAGGGTACCAGTTAGAAAGTTGCAAAATCGCAGCTGCCATATTCTCCTTGATTGGAGCACCACCTTTTTCAGTACGATAACCACGTTTAAAGAGACTTGAGCCAGTTGTATCAATCATAACAGTCGCTATATCTTTCAAAATAGAAACTTCAATCTTGAACTCTGGACCATTCTCCATCAGGGGAACACCTTCTGGTCGTGCATAGTGTTTTTGTAGTTTCTTAACAACTGCCTTTTTAGAAATTGCCTGCACACTTGGTTCATTGTGTAATTTTGACTTAACACACTTAGCCTTGGCAATTGGGAAACGTGCTCCAAGTGGGAGATAGTTCTCCCAATCTAGAGCAAAAACTCCTTGGAAGAGTTCTTCAAATGTTTTTGCAGGAAAAGTTCCCACAACGATTTTGATTCTATCCGCAGCTCTTAGCCACAGGTTGGTTTGGATAATCGCTTTAACATCACCTTGAAAACGAACACGCCCATTTTCAACTTGACAATCATAACCCAAATCTCTCACTTCACGTCCAATTACAGCTTCCAAACCCGCAGCAGCAGTCGCAATTAAATTAAATGTTGTTTTCATTTCAGTCTTTTATAGACCTTTCTTTATTCACTTTAAAAAATGAGGTTGAGAAATATGTCTCAGCCCCAACCTATATGCAATTTTCTATAAGCCATGTTTTGTTCCAGAAGTGACTAGGACCACTTCCTTCGATAATCATCTGTCTACCACTAGCAGCTCTAGCTGCTAGCAGTCAGAGTACTACGTTCGTTTCCGCGCACTCCATGCCCCGACCAAAATTTGGGTTGCTAGCTTGAGGGGTTTACCGCGTTCCACTCTCTCTGTTTCCAGAGAGACTCCGTCACTGTGGCACTTTCAAGTCTACTCTGACATATCCTAAGACTTAGCCATTTCAACTGCCGTAACGATTTCTCGTCCCTAGGCTTATGGTTTCGCCTAGCACAAACACTACAGGCATCACAGCCTGTGCTAGCATGGACTTTCCTCATGAAAAGAAACTCTCTTCACGCGATTATCCAAAAATTGCACAACAGAAGTATTCTTAGAAATCAGAATTATCCATGATTTGTTTGCCAAATACTTCTTTTTCAAGACGATTCAAACGTTTCAAAATATCAAAGTTTGTCATAGAAGTTGTACTTCCAAGCTCTGCTGGTTCAGAAGCTACTGGAGTCACTTGAGGTTTTTTCGCCAATTCCTCTTTCAACTCTGCAATTTCTAAACGGAGTGACTTTACTAATGCTGCATAAGTTTCATAATCCTTGATGACATCATCCAAGAACTCATCAACCTCTGCTTTACTATATCCACGTACTTCTCTTCCAAAATCCTGCTCAAAAATATCTTTTGCTGTAAAAATAATACTTGCCATGTCTCTCTCCATTCTCAGTTGCTAGTATTATTATATAAAAAAAGGCAAACAAAAAGCAAGGTCAAAGGCTCAATTTTCGGAAAAATTTTCAGCTACTTCGTTTAATTCCTCAAATGTTAATCTTTTTGTAATATAGTTGTCTTTCTTTTTCATCAGTTCGTAAAAATACTTCAGTTTTGTTTCATTTTCTTCATCATAAAAAAGATAGGCACCATCTGTATTTTCAAGTAAGAAAAGTTGATAGTCTCGTAATTGACCCTTGTGTTCATAGTTCGGATAGGCGTATTTTACAAAATCAACTTGTTTAAATTCACTAAGTTTAACCTGATTTCCCTCATTCCAGTTTTCCCCATGAGTCTCAAAATCAAAGATAGTCGCAAGTTGGAAACCAAAGTCATCTTTCATATCTCTGGCCACCTCTAAAACCCAGTGTTCAAATCCCAGTGTTCCCGTAAACACCAACCATTTCAATCCTTCGTCTGCCATTTTTTCCAAATCTCTACGAATGGCTTTTTTAATAATTTTTAAACGAATATCTTTGTCATTAAACAATCCTAAATCAAAGCTAGAATAGCCTAAAATCAAGGCTGTATGCATTTTTTCACCCTTTCTGTGCACCTTTATGGTATAATAGAGTGATGTTATTGTACCAATAAGGAGAATTATGGTCAACTATCCTCATAAACTTTCATCAAAAAAAAAACAACAAGTCACCTCACAAACTAAAAATTTCGCAAATCGTGGGATGACCTTTGAAAAGATGATCAATGCTACAAACGATTATTATCTGACACACGGTTTAGCTGTTATCCATAAGAAACCAACTCCTGTTCAGATTGTCCGCGTAGACTATCCTCAGCGTAGTCGTGCTAAGATTGTTGAAGCTTATTTTAGACAAGCATCGACTACCGATTATTCTGGAGTTTATGAAGGGTTTTACATCGATTTCGAAGCCAAGGAAACCAAGCAAAAACGTGCGATTCCGATGAAGAACTTCCATCCTCATCAGATTCGGCATATGGAACAAGTCCTTGAACAAAAAGGAATTTGCTTTGTCCTTCTTCATTTTTCTTCTTATCAAGAAACGTATTTATTGCCGGCACTTGACCTCATCCGTTTTTATCATCAGGATATGGGAAAAAAGTCAATGCCGCTTGACTATATCAAAGAATTCGGTTATGTGATTGAGCAGTCTGCTTTTCCACAAATTCCTTACCTTGATACAGTCAAACAACATTTACTAGGTGGTAAAACAATATGAACAAACAAACTGTCTTACGCATCGCTAAATACCTCGGCATTGGTGTGATTAGCTTATTTATCGCAGCTTTCCTGCTTGGTGGTGGTGTCTTTCTTTACTATGCAAACAAGGCTCCTGAACTTTCCGAGAGCAAACTTGTTGCAACTACATCCAGTAAAATTTATGATAGCAAAAATGAACTAATCGCAGATTTAGGTTCGGAACGTCGTGTTAATGCTCAAAGTAGTGATATTCCTACTGATCTTGTCAATGCGATTGTCTCTATCGAGGATCACCGTTTCTTTAACCACAGAGGAATTGATAGCATTCGTATAGCAGGAGCATTCCTTCGTAACCTTCGAAGCAATAGTGGTCTTCAAGGTGGATCAACTTTGACTCAGCAGTTAATTAAATTAACTTACTTTTCAACATCGACAGCTGATCAAACCCTATCCCGTAAAGTTCAAGAAGCTTGGTTAGCTATCCAGCTAGAGCGAACTGCAACTAAGCAAGAAATATTGACCTATTACGTCAATAAGGTTTACATGTCAAATGGTAACTATGGTATGCAGACAGCTGCGGAAAACTATTATGGTAAGGACCTCAAAGACTTATCCATTCCTCAGCTAGCACTCTTAGCAGGTATGCCACAGGCTCCAAACCAATACGATCCTTATTCTAACCCTGAAGCAGCCCTTGAAAGACGGAACCTCGTTTTGTCAGAAATGCAAAGACAAGGTTACCTTACAGCCGAACAATATGAAACAGCAATCAATACTCCAATCACAGATGGACTTCAAAGTCTAAAATCTATTAATAGCTATCCACAGTACATGGATAACTATCTTAAAGAGGTTATTGATCAAGTGGAGCAAGAAACAGGTTATAATCTATTAACAACAGGTATGGAAGTCTATACCAACGTCGACCAAGAGGTACAAAAACACCTTTGGGACGTCTATAATACTGATCAATACGTAAACTATCCTGATGATGATATCCAAGCAGCCTCTACTATCATTGATGTATCAAATGGTAAAGTTATTGCCCAACTCGGGTCTCGTCACCAAGCTAGCAATGTATCCTTTGGTACTAACCAAGCAGTGGAAACAAACCGTGACTGGGGTTCAACTATGAAACCAATTACGGACTATGCACCTGCACTTGAGTACGATATCTATGACTCAACTGCTTATATGCTTAAGGATGTACCATATAACTTCCCAGGTACTAGCACTCCAGTCTACAACTGGGATCGTGGCTATTATGGTAACATCACTCTTCAAACTGCTATCCAACAATCTCGTAACGTACCAGCAGTCGAAACTCTCGATAGAGTTGGACTTGATAAAGCCAAAAAATTCTTAAACGGACTTGGCATTGATTATCCAACCATGGTATATGCAAACGCAATTTCAAGTAATACGACTGAATCAGGTAAACAGTACGGTGCAAGTAGTGAAAAAATGGCTGCCGCCTATGCTGCATTTGCTAACGGTGGTATCTATCACAAACCAATGTATATCAACAAAGTTGTCTTTAGTGACGGTAGTTCAAAAGAGTTTTCTGATCAAGGTACTCGTGCTATGAAAGAAACAACCGCCTATATGATGACAGAAATGATGAAAACAGTATTATACTCTGGTACAGGTCGAGACGCTTACATTTCATGGCTTCCACAAGCAGGTAAAACTGGTACATCAAACTACACTGATGAAGAGATTGAAAACCACATTAAAACAAGTCAATTTGTTGCTCCGGATGAAATGTTTGTTGGTTATACCCGTAAATATTCAATGGCAGTCTGGACCGGTTACTCAAACCGTCTTACTCCAATCATTGGTGACGGCTTTACTGTTGCCACTAGTATCTATCGTTCTATGATGCAGTATCTAGCAGAGGACGATCATCCTGGTGACTGGACAATGCCAGAAGGACTTTATAGAAGCGGTGATTACGTCTTCAAGAATGGGGCACGTAGCAACTGGATTCCACAGTCAACTCAAGCAAGTTCGACAACAGAGAGCTCTAGCTCAAGTTCAACTTCATCAACTGAAAGTGAAAGCTCTTCAAACGAAAATACGAATGGCACTACTAATCCAAATGCAACGCAACCAAACTCATCTGTAAATTCTCAACAACAAAATCAACCCCAACAAAATCCACGAAGACAGCAATAAAATATAGAAAAAACTGAGAATAACACCTCAGTTTTTTTCTATATAGTTTATATCAAACTTTTTAAAAATATGTAGAGAAACAACTGAACAGGTTAAATACCTCAATCGCTACCTTATCCCAAACACATAATAAATAGTCGGGAAAACTGTTTAATATTATAGATAAAAGATACCTTATTTTTATGTAGTTTATCTATGAACAGGGGCGTGACTTAGAAAGTCTAATCTACTACTTCAATGCAGGGATTAAACCAATAATCAACATGCTAAACTAGAGTCTCAGGAAGGGTATCAAAAGGCCAGACTTTTTGTCCGGCCTCTTTTTTATTATTTCACATGATTTGCAAGGTCTTCTTGCGCTTTTTTATTAGATTCTTCTTTTTCTTTCTTCCATTTATCTTGAGCTTTTTGATATTCATCAGCAGTTACTGGCTTATCTTGAAGTTCAAGGTATTTGTACAAGAGTGCTTCACTTGTTCCCTTGTTACCTGAGTAAGCAAATGGAAGTGTGAATGGCACCATCTTAGACAACATTGGACGTCCAGTTTGAGAAGTTGTTGGAATAATCAAAGCACTATCTGTCAACCAAGCTTGGGCTGCAGCATATTTATCATAACGTTTTGAAACGTCAGTGTCTTCATTTCCAGCTTCAACAACCATCTTTTCGTAATCTTCCAAACCAACTTGTTTGGCAGCAGCGTTATTTGTACCAGAATCAAATCCTAGGTAAGTCTTAGTATTTTCACCTACAGATGGTTTGATGATATCAAGGTATGTAGATGGGTCGATGTAGTCTGGAGACCAACCAACATTATCTGAAAGGTCCCAATCTTCACCAGCAGCCGTTTCAGCAAAGTAAGTAACATTGAGGACTTCATCTTTTTGTAGTTGTTGGATATCAATAACGACATTGTCAGTTCCTAATGTTGCTTCAAGCGATTGTTTCAATGATTGAACACGTTGAACTTTTGTAGTATTGGTTTGGTCAACAGGCATATCCAAATGGATTGGGAATTGAACACCTTCCGCTTGGAGAGCTGTCTTAGCCTTAGCAAATTCTGCTTTTGCTTTTTCAGGATTGTAAAGACCGTCTTGAGCATCGTCTAGATTAACATCTTTCCACTCATCACCATAGGTAACTAATTTTTCCTTAACTAACTCTCCAAAGTTTTTACCATCAGCTTGAACAAATGTTGGTGGTACGAACAAGTTACGAAGGAGTTTGCTTGCTCCACTTTCTCCATTAACTTGAGAAGCATATGCTGTTCTATCAAAACCAAAAGCAATAGCCTGACGGAAGTCTTTGTTAAGAAGAGCTTTCTTAGTTGAAGTCTTTTGCTCGTCTGTAGTCTTAGAAGTATATTTGTAAGACTGACGGTCAATATTTGTACCAACTAAGAAGGTTGAAGAATCTTGTGGTGTATAAACGATATTGTCTTTAAACTCTTTTTCAAGTTCAGAGTAGCTTCCACTTGTTGGGAAGAGACGAGCCATTGAGAAACCACCATCTTTAAATGTTTCTGCAAGTTTGTTATTGTCTTGACCATCCCAGAATGAAAGTTTTACTTTATCAATATGAACATTGTCCTTATCCCAGTAGTTTGGATTCTTTTCAAATTCTACTGAAGATTTTGCTACTAATGATTTTAACAAGAAAGGACCATTATAAAGGATACTGCTTGGATCAGTTGCTTTAGCAAAGTCACTTCCTTTAGAAGTAAGGAATTCTTCATTGACTGGTGCAAGAATTCCCATGGTTGTCTTAGAGTTCCAGAAGCTTTCTGGTTTGTTCAAAGTGTATTGAACTGTTTGATCATCTACAGCCTTGATTCCAACTTCTGAGAAGTCTTTAACTTCACCTTTTACATAAGCATCAAGACCTTTAATAGATTCTTGAACAAGATAAAGGGCTTCTGACTTATTATCAGCCGCATATTTAAGACCTGTTACAAAGTCTTGCGCTTTCACCGGCGCATACTCTTCGCCTTCAGAAGTATACCACTTAGCATCCTTACGGATTGTGTAAGTGTAAGTTAACCCGTCTTTAGACACTGACCAATCTTCTGCCAAAGATGGCACGAAGTTACCGTAGCGGTCATTCTCCATCAAACCGTCAATAACATTACTTGTGATATTTGCAACCGCAGCCTTACCAGTTGTCAAATAGTTTAGGCTGTCTGGGTCAGTTTCATAAACATAAGAAAAAGTTTTCTCACCTTTTGCACTAGAGCCTGAACCTGAACAAGCTGCCAAAACACCTGACGCTAACAGAGTCACTCCTGCTAGGGCCATTACTTTTGAAAATTTCATAATAAACTCCTTTATGACTTTTTATACATTATAGTCCCTTTTTTGCTAAGTGTCAATACAATTTTCAGAATTTTTCAAATTGAATTGAAAATAATTGCCATTTTAAAATTATTTTTTACAGTCAGTCACTTTTTTGGCATTCATATTTGAAAAATCTCTTTGTTAGCAGTTTTCAAGTAAATCTTTATGATATAATGAAAGGAGAAAATTGAAAGGAAATACCATGTCAAAAGAAGTTATTGTTGAAAGTTTTGAACTGGATCACACCATTGTTAAAGCACCTTATGTCCGTTTAATCGGAGAAGAAACAGGTCCTAAGGGAGATATCATTTCTAACTTTGATATCCGCTTGGTTCAACCAAATGAAGACTCTATCCCGACTGCTGGCCTTCATACTATTGAGCACCTCTTGGCTAAGCTCATCCGTACTCGCATTGATGGTATGATTGATTGTTCCCCATTTGGTTGTCGTACAGGTTTCCATATGATTATGTGGGGACGTCATACTAGCGCAGAAATCGCTACTGTCATCAAGGATTCATTAAAGGAAATCGCTGAAACAACAACTTGGGAAGATGTCCCAGGAACAACCATTGAGTCTTGTGGTAACTACAAGGATCATAGCCTTTTCTCTGCTAAGGAATGGGCAAAATTGATTCTTGAACAAGGAATTTCAGACGATGCCTTTGAGCGTCATGTCATTTAACATAAAAGAACCAGTTTTTTCAACTGGTTCCTTTTTTTATTCTCAAAACCTTGATTTAAGCTTTTTCACGAATGACCAAGACACCATCTTCCATGTCGGCTTCAAGGTGTTTAGCATCAAGATTATCCAAGTGGAAGTCTGTTACTTTGTCACGGATTTGTTGTTCAACTACTCGACGGAGTGGACGAACACCCATGACTTCATCATAACCTTCTTCAGTCATGTATTCTTTAGCTGCATCGCTCACTGCCAAGTCGATTTCTTTCTTAGCAAGTGTCTTATTGACATCAAC
>NZ_AJML01000004.1:0-6494 GCF_000259525.1 Streptococcus sp. SK140
CTTAATTGTAGCCCTCTGTTGGATCCTCTGGTCATTCTTTGGTGCCCTTCCCTTTGTCTTTTCAGGGCAAATTCCCAATATGATAGACGCCTTCTTTGAGATTAGTTCTGGCTTCACAACAACGGGAGCAACCATTTTAAATGATGTTTCTGTCTTAAGTCGTTCTCTTCTATTTTGGAGGAGTTTTACCCACCTCATCGGAGGGATGGGGGTACTGGTTTTTGCCCTAGCTATTATGGACAATGCTAAAAATAGTCACCTAGAAGTTATGAAGGCTGAGGTTCCAGGACCAGTATTTGGCAAGGTTGTATCTAAGCTAAAAAATACAGCTCAAATCCTTTATATCCTTTACCTGGCTATGTTTGCCCTCTTTGTGGTTATTTATTACCTTGCTGGTATGCCACTCTACGATAGTTTTGTTATCGCTATGGGTACTGCTGGTACTGGTGGCTTTACTGTTTATAATGACGGAATTGCCCACTATCACAGTTCTCTCATTACCTATCTGACAAGTGTCGGGGTTTTGATGTTTGGGGTCAATTTCAATCTATACTACTACCTCATGCTCCGTCGTATCAAGGAATTCTTTTTTGATGAAGAACTCCGAGCCTATCTCTTGATTGTAGCCATATCAACTGGCTTAATCACACTCAACACGCTTCACCTCTATAGTGGCGTTTCTCAAAGTTTTGAGATGGCCTTCTTCCAAGTATCTAACATCATTACCACTACCGGTTTTGGATATGGAGATATCACGAACTGGCCTTTGTTCTCTCAATACATCTTGCTAATGCTGATGGCAATCGGTGGTTCTGCTGGTTCTACCGCTGGTGGTCTCAAGATCATCCGTGGAGTCATCCTGTCTAAAATTGCTAAAAATCAAGTCTTGTCTACCATATCACCTCACCGTGTGTTAACCCTTCAGGTTAATCAAACGGTTATTGATAAGGATACCCAGCACAAGATCCTGAAGTATTTTGTGGTTTATATCATGATTCTACTCAGTTTGATTTTCATCGTCAGTTTAGATACCAATAATTTAATGGTTGTCACGAGTGCTGTTTTCAGTTGTTTTAACAATATCGGTCCTATTTTAGGAACAACTGCAAGTTTCTCAATTTTTAGTCCATTTTCAAAACTTCTACTATCCTTTGCAATGATTGCAGGACGTCTTGAAATCTATCCAATCATACTGCTCTTTATGAAGCGAACTTGGTCTAAACGTTAGAACAATCAACTTTACACCCTATCTCTCCTCTTCAAGGAACCCTTGAAGGGGGATTTTTTAGTTTCAAAAGACAAGACAGCTCTAAAAATCGACAATTGGGAATTTAAGGATTTTTCTCTCCTATCTTTTAGCTATAATAAGAAAAAAATATAGGGGATACTTTATGGAAAAAGTCATAAAATCAATTCGACTACTCTTGTTCTTTGCCTTAATCCAACTGGCATTTTGTAGTTGTATCTTTTGGTCTGGAACCTCTCTGGCCCTCAAACAATCCTGTTTTTATTTTCTACTGACTTTATTGGGCTTATCTGGGTCTTGTGCCTTTATGCATTATTTATCTAGTCACAACCTGAAAAGAGATAAACTGATTGATAGGAGTCGCTTTATCTTTTTATTTTATAGTATGATGATTGTGGCCAACCTCTGCGGGGTTGGGCTGGTTCTATCAGATACTATCGTTACTGTCAACTTACTTCAAAAAGAAGCTGCAGAACTCATCCTCCCCTCCTTCTTTTTTCTCTTTGGAGTTGATCTTATTACCTTTCTCCCCTTAAAAAAATGGAGAAGGTTGCAAAAAAATTCCAGTAGCAAGGAAGTGAGATTTTCCATCATTATCATTTCCATTTTAATCTTCCTACGTAATCCAATCACCATTTTATCCATCGCTTTTTATATTGGCCTTGGCGCTTTATTTCTCAGTTTTTTATTTCCAAAAAACTTAAGAGAAGAGGTGTCATTCTACAGTCATTTGATTCGGGATATTCTATTTGTCGTTTGTACCTTCCTCTTATGGTAACAAATAGAATCCTTGCAATAATTATGTTATAATTAAAAAAAAATTTTAGGAGATACATCAATGAACTTTTTTAAAGATTTTCGTAAGCGACTCGCTTGGTTTGGGATTTTGTTAGTAGCTATCTTTCTATCTCAGACTCCTATGCTAACTCTAGCTATACTAACTAAAATTCAGTTTAATCCAATCTGGTCAACAATTCTTGTGTCCCTTATTTCGATTCTTGTACTTGCTATCTTTTTATACGGAGCCCATAAGAGCAAGTTGCTGGATTTAAAATCTAAACTTCTCACCATTAACGATCTTCCTCGCATTGTCTTAAGCTATCTAGTTATTTATGTTGGAAATCTTGTGGGTGGAATCTGGTTACAACTCGTGAAGCAAACAACAACTGCTAATCAACAAGTAATTAACAACCTTGTTTCTGAAAGCTCTCTGATTAGCAGTTTCTTCCTCATCGTTTTAATCGCACCTATTTGTGAAGAAATCATTTGTCGCGGGATTATTCCTACCAAACTCTTCCAAGGCTACGAAAAGTTTGGCTATGTCATTGGTTGGCTAATCTTCCTCCTTGCACATATGCCTTCTAATCTCCCTTCCTTCTTGATTTATGGTTGGATGTCAGTCGTCCTCACTTGGACTGCTTATCGTACCAGACGTTTGGAAATGTCTATCTCGGTCCATATGTTACTTAATAGTATCAGCTTCATCTTACTGGCACTCTTCACAATTTTTATGAAAAATTTCGGTATCTAATACCCAATTATCCATTCCTTTAGGCTGGATCAATCGTCCTGGTCTAAGGGATTTTTTTGTTTCAAGCAGCACTTTATCTCGGAAAAATTCATTTTTTCTACCATCTTAAAAAATTTTAAAAATATTTTTATGCATAAATTTTATAAAGTTTAAAAATGGATATCTATACTGAAGTTATTTACCGATTAGCGACCTAAAAGACCTCCTAAACTCCGTCCCTCACCAGGGCAGAGTTTAGGAATTTTGTTAAAACCAGCCTACAAGAAAAGCCAAGAAGATATTTTTCTTGGCCTTTTTCAATAGATTTAAGGTTCCAAAGCAAGTACTTTTTTACTACAACACTGAGTTTTACAAATCGATTTTATTTGCCAAACGCAGTTAGTAAGACAGGTAGCTAGACCACTTCCTTTCTGTTACGATGGAAAAACCCACGAATCGATACCATTCGTGGGTTTTGCCTAGTGAAGCGTTTAGGTAAATTGCCATAGCGGTTACCGTTTATTAGATTGCGATACTTGGTTTTACAAATCGATTCCATTTGTAAAACTAAGTTAGTGAGGCAGTTAGGCAAGTCTTATAAGACTTGCCGTAGTCTACTTAGATTGCTTTGCAATCAAGTAGACTTACTGAATCACATCTTTTCCTCTAACTCTACATCCGGATACTTATCTGCAAACCAACGGAGGGCAAAGTCGTTTTCAAAGAGGAAAACAGGCTGGTCAAAGCGGTCTTTGGCCAAGATGTTTCGGCTTGAAGACATACGCTCATCCAGATCTTCAGGTTTGATCCAGCGAACCGTCTTTTTACCCATTGGGCTCATAACCACTTCTGCATTGTACTCATTTTCCATACGGTGTTTGAAGACTTCAAACTGCAATTGACCAACGGCACCCAACATATATTCACCCGTTTGGTAGTTGGTATAAAGCTGAATAGCTCCTTCTTGCACCAATTGCTCAATTCCCTTGTGGAAAGATTTTTGTTTCATGACGTTCTTAGCAGAAACTTTCATGAAAATCTCAGGTGTAAAGGTTGGCAGTGGTTCAAACTCAAACTTATTTTTTCCAACAGTTAGTGTATCCCCAACCTGATAAGTACCAGTATCGTAAACCCCGATGATATCTCCAGCTACGGCATTAGTGACATTCTCACGACTTTCAGCCATAAACTGAGTAACATTTGACAGCTTAGCTCCCTTACCAGTACGAGGAAGATTAACACTCATACCACGCTCGAATTCACCCGATACAATACGAACAAATGCGATGCGGTCACGGTGACGAGGGTCCATGTTGGCTTGAATTTTAAAGACAAATCCTGAGAAGTCTTTGTCATAAGGATCAACAATTTCTCCGTCTGTTTTCTTGTGTCCATGAGGTTCTGGAGCAAACTTGAGGAAGGTTTCAAGGAAGGTCTGTACTCCAAAGTTAGTAAGTGCTGAACCGAAGAATACCGGAGTCAATTCACCCGCAAGGATGGCTTCTTCTGAGAATTCATTTCCAGCTTCTTGCAAGAGCTCGATGTCATCCTTGACTTGCTCGTAGAATGGGTTGCTAGCAAATAGCTTGTCCCCATCTTCCAGACTAGCAAAGCGTTCATCCCCTTTGTAAAGTTCCAAGCGTTGGTTATAGAGGTCATACAAGCCTTCAAAGGCTTTCCCCATCCCGATTGGCCAGTTCATCGGGTAGCTAGCTATGCCCAAGACTTCTTCTAGTTCTTGCAAGAGATCTAGTGGTTCACGACCGTCACGGTCCAGCTTGTTCATAAAGGTAAAGACTGGAATGCCACGGTGTTTAACAACCTCAAATAACTTTTTGGTTTGGGCCTCGATACCCTTGGCAGAGTCCACAACCATGACAGCCGCATCCACCGCCATCAATGTACGATAGGTATCTTCTGAGAAATCCTCGTGCCCTGGAGTGTCGAGGATATTGACACGCTTACCATCGTAGTCAAATTGCATCACAGATGACGTTACCGAAATCCCACGTTGTTTCTCGATATCCATCCAGTCAGACTTGGCAAAGTTTCCTGTTTTCTTCCCTTTTACAGTACCTGCCTCACGAATCTCTCCCCCAAAATAGAGCAATTGCTCAGTGATGGTTGTTTTCCCCGCGTCCGGGTGAGAGATGATGGCAAAGGTACGGCGTTTTTTAATTTCTTCTTGAATGTTCATAAGTTCTCTTTCTTTCTACTTTTTTAATAATTTCAATTTATAAGCATTCTTTGTTACATCGGACTCTAAAATTCCTTTCAACACTCCATTATATCGGATTTTAGAGAGTTTTTCAATTGCTTACACAAGAAAAAGCAGGTCTCTATAGTAGACTTGCTTTTAAATAACAGATATTGCAATTTGTATTTTGTGATTGGTCGACTCAAATTCTATATCTTCTTTTAGCTTACAATCTAAATCATGAAAGAGTTGATTCTAGTGCCATTTTCTTTTGCCAGCGTTTCTTAAACAAAATATCAAAGAGCACCAAGGCTGAAGAAAGAATGATTGAAACCAGAAGATACTTGATCCAAATAGGAGCATCTGGGATAAAAGGCGTAGTATTCAAAAGCCCGTAATTCCCACCTGTCACTTGATTGACTCCAACTAGGAAAAGATTAAGAATAAAAGTGTAGGCGATAATGCGATACTTTTTAAGCAGAGTCTTATCGTAGTGATTCATGAGATAGACAAGTGAATTTACCAGGAGAGCATAATGTCCAATCAGGAATGAAAAACTAGTAATATGCGGAAAGTCATATGGATCAAAAACCGGATAACCCAAGGCAAATACTGCTCCACTAGCTCCCATAAGGGCAAAATACTGTTTGGTTTTCCATTTGTCTGGCAAGAATACTACTGCAAACATGGCCAAGCGGCAATGGTAAAGAGGCAGACTATTTGAAAATGGAATGCTAAAACCTATATACCAAGCGTAAAGAGCTAGCAGTTGCGCAATTTGAATCCACTTAAACAATCGAACAAATTTGGGATTTTTGTAGTAAGTAAGAGAAGCATAAATAGACAAGGCAAGAAGGCCTATCATGACACCGTACCAAAAAATGGGAATAGGAGGCGGTGTGGTTTGGGTTCTTGTAATAAAATGATGCATAAAATCTCCTTAAAACAATAAATTCAGTTGTTCGCTAACTATTCTGATGTTTGTATTTAACAAATTGATTGATGAGGACGAGAATCCCTGTCATCAGACTGGTTACTATCAAATAATTAACCAAGGCGCTATGATCCCCAATCACAGGGGGATTACTCAAAAAGCCATAATTCCCTCCTGTCAAGAGGTTGGCTAGAAAGATAATTGCATTGACACCAAAGGTCATCTGACATATTTTCCAAGCATCTCCTTTTTCAACTTTATAATATCTAATAAGATAAATCAAGCAGTTAGCCAAGAGGGCTCAGTGTCCGAAAACATTGTTGACCGAGGAAACATGAGGGAAAGGAAACGGATAAAAAACTGGATAAACTAAAGCCATAATAGAACCAAATACTCCAACCAAGGCAAAGTATTGTTTGAAAAAGGTCTTATTAGGGGCAAAAAGAATCATCCACATAGCCATGCGACTATGGTAAAAAGGGAGAGCCTCAGACAGGGGCAGGCGCACAGCAATATACCAAGCGTTGATAATCAGTAATTGAATCAATTGACCCCAATACCAAAAATCTCGATAAGGTTTAAAGGAGGCATAGCGAATTGATAGAGC